>JANMOK010000160.1:0-22316 GCA_031369165.1 Paracoccaceae bacterium | reverse complement strand
GTCCTCACCCGCGAACCCGGTGGTTCCCCCGGTGCCGAGGAAATCCGCGCCCTCGTCCTGCGCGGTGACCCAGGTCGCTGGTCGCCCGAAACCGAACTGCTGCTGTTCAACGCCGCCCGCCGCGACCATGTGGAACGCACCATCCAACCCGCCTTGGACGCCGGCAAAATCGTTATCTGCGACCGCTTCGCGGATACCACCCGTCTCTACCAAGGAGCAGCCTCACCCGAGTTGCGCGAAACCGCCGAAATCATCCATTCGCGGCTGATCAAAGTCGAACCCGACCTCGTCATCCTCATCGACATGGACCCGGAAACGGCACTCAATCGCGGACTTGCTCGGAAATCGGGCGAGGATCGCTTCGAAGAAATGGGGCTGGCGTTCCAGCAAAAACAACGCGCCGGCTATCACGCCCTCGCCAAAGCCAGCCCGAAAAGGTTCGCCACTTTTAACGGTAGCCAAGACACCCAAATGCTGGCTGAACAAATTTTAGCGCATGTTCTAACCAAACTGCCGGCACCACTTTCCCGGTAGCCTTGGCCGTTTGGAACTGCTATCGCCAAGGGCTGCAAAACGAGGGTAAAATGGACCATAAACCGGGCAAAAATGCCGTCCTTTTCGTTTTTATCACAGTGCTGTTGGATATGGTTGGCTTTGGACTGATCATCCCTATTCAGCCGCAACTTATCCAATCCGTCGGCGGCACCAGCATCGGCCAAGCTTCGGTCGTTGCGGGCTGGCTGTTCTTGGCCTATGGCGGCATGCAATTCTTGTTTGGTCCCGCGATGGGCAGCCTGTCCGACGCCTTTGGCCGCAGACCCTTGTTGTTACTCGCCGTTTTCGGCCTAGCCGTTGACTATCTTCTCACCGCTTTCGCCCCCAATCTTTACTGGTTGTTTGCCGGTCGCCTTATCGCGGGTCTCTGCGGTGCATCCTACACCATCGCCAATGCCTATATCGCCGACATCACCGCCCCCGAAGATCGCGCCAAGGCTTTCGGCATGATGGGTGCCGCTTTCGGCGTTGGCTTCATCATCGGCCCGGCAATTGGCGGCTTGTTGGGCGAATTTGGGCCGCGTGTACCGTTCTTTGTTGCCGCAGCAGTTTCAGCGGCCAACTTCGCATTTGGTTATTTCGTTCTGCCAGAAACGCTGGTCCCCGAAAAACGCCGGCCGTTCGAATGGGCTCGCGCGAATCCTATCGGTGCGTTGAAAGTTTTTGCTTCCTATAAAGGCGTCCTGCCACTCTGCGGGGTCATGGCGATCTATATGTTCGCTTCGTCAGTGTATCCGGTCATCTGGCCATTCTGGGCGGTGGCAAATTTTGGCTGGAGCGCGGGTACAATCGGCGTCACACTTGCGGTCTTTGGCTTGACCATGGCCGCTGTGCAGGGTGGGCTGACCGGGCCTGTGGTCAAGTTGTTGGGCGAATCCAACACTGTTCTTTTCGCGCTGATCGTTGGGGCCATTGTCGCGTTTTCTTATGGCTTGGCACCAAACCTGATGTGGGTACTGATCCTGTTGGTCGTGCATTCTCCCGAGGGTTTCGCCAACCCCGCTTTGACCGCGCTGATATCGCGCGAAGTCCCCGAAAACGCCCAAGGCGAAATGCAAGGCGGTATTGCGTCGGTGCAAAACTTGGCCATGATCCTTGGCTCGCTGTTTTTCAGCCAGATATTTGGTTTCTTCATGCGGCCAACTGCTCCCATCCAGTCACCCAATATCGCGTTTTTCGTCGCCGGCATCCTGTTGGCCGTTACCGTCGGCCTTTTCGTTCTGGTACGCCGACGTCACGCCGAAGTGCCGCAACATGGCTGACCCCGCAGACATTCCCGAACCCGACCGCGTCGAAGGTGCGCCCCACCCGCGTGAGGCGATTTTCCTCATGGGTCAGGACGAAGCCGAAAAGTCATTTCTTGAGGCGTTCACCCAAGGTCGCCTGCACCACGGATGGACGCTGACCGGCCCGCGAGGTGTTGGTAAAGCCACGCTTGCCTATCGCATTGCGCGGTTTCTGATCGGAGCCAATACCGATGCCACCTCGCTTGATATGTCGCCCGAAGCGCCGGTTTTCAAACGCATCCAGTCCCAAGGCGAAGGCCAGCTTTTCATCTGTCGTCGCCCCGTCAACGAAGATACCGGCAAACTGAAAACCCAAATCACCGTCGAAGAAGTCCGCAAACTCAAATCCTTCTTCCAAATGTCGGCCACCGACGGCGGCTGGCGGGTTGCTATTGTCGATGCCGCAGATGAATTGAACGCCGCCGCCGCCAACGCTTTGTTGAAAATCCTCGAAGAACCGCCCGCTAAAGCTATCATTCTGATGGTCTGCCACCAACCCGCAGCCCTGTTGCCCACCATTCGCTCACGCTGCCGCGAATTGCGGCTCAAACCGCTAGACGCCAACAAACTGGGCGCAGCCCTCGATTGCGCTGGTTTCCCGCCTGAAGAAAATCAAACCACATTGGCGGAACTTTCCGCCGGGTCGGTTGGCGAAGCCGTACGCATTCTGGCCGACGATGGCCAAACCCTCTATGCTCGCATCACCGCCCTGATCAACTCCGCCCCCAAAATGAACCGTGGTCTGATCATTTCTCTTGGTGACCAATGCACCGGTCCGGCCAGCGCCAGCCGCTATGATATGACGGTGCGCTTGGTCTTGCTGGCCCTCTCGCGCCTTGCCCGCAATGGCGCTGGCAACCCGCCCAAGGCCGAGGCCGCCAAAGGCGAGCGCGACCTTGCCCAGCGCCTGTCCGCCACCCCAAGCCAAGCCCGCATCTGGGCCGATCTGGAACAAATGCTCTCCGCCCGAATCCAGCACGCCCGCGCGGTCAACCTTGACCCCGGCCAAGTGATCCTTGATACGTTCCTGCAAATTGACGCCGCCGCGCGACGGGCCACCCGATCCAGCGCTTGAAAACCAAAATTTATGACCCCGCCCGTTCTTGTTGACAGCCATTGCCACCTCGATTTCCCCGCTCTCGTCGCCGAGACGGCTGCAGTTGTTGCACGGGCAAATTCCGCGGGCGTCACCCGTATGGTAACGATCTGCACACGCCTGAAAAACGCGGCTTCCGTCCAAGCAATATCTCAGGCACACGCAGGCGTCTTTTGGGCCGCCGGTACCCACCCGATGCACGCCGCCGAGGAACCGCTGGCAACCGTCAATGAGTTGGTCGAACTGGCGTCACAGCCAAAATTCGTTGGCATTGGGGAAACTGGCCTGGACTATCACTACACGTCGGACTCCGCCGCCATGCAACAAACCAGCCTGCGCATCCACATCGCCGCCGCGCGCCAAACCGGCCTGCCCCTCATCATCCATTCCCGCGCCGCCGACGCCGACATGGCCCGTATCTTGACCGAGGAATTCGCCAATGGTCCCTACACCTGCGTCATGCACTGCTTTTCTTCCGGCCCCGAACTGGCCAGAACCGCGCTCGATCTTGGCTTCTATCTGTCCATGTCGGGCATCGTCACCTTCCCCAAATCGCAGGACCTGCGCGACATTTTCGCCGCCACGCCGCTGAACCGCATTCTCCTCGAAACCGACAGCCCCTATCTCGCCCCAGTCCCCTATCGCGGCAAACGCAACGAGCCCGCCTATACGGCCCATACAGCCGCTGTTGGTGCGACCCTGTTCAACCTACCCCTCGCGGATTTCGCCACCGCCACAACCGCCAATTTCGACCGGCTGTTCACCCGGGCGCATCCATGAGCGACCTCTACCGCTTCACCATACTCGGCTGCGGCTCTTCCGGTGGGGTTCCACGCCTTGGCAACGTCTGGGGTGCCTGTGACCCGACCAACCCCAAGAACGCCCGCACCCGCTGTTCCATGCTGGTCGAACGCATCGCCCCGACCGGCACCACCCGCGTTCTGATCGACACCTCGCCCGACATGCGCCAGCAACTGCTGCGCACCGGCATTTCGACGCTGGATGGCGTCATCTACACCCACCAGCATGCCGACCACGTGCATGGCCTTGATGACCTTCGCCAGATATCTTTCAACCGCCGTTCTCGATTGCCGGTCTGGGCTAATGGCGACACTTCGAATTCGCTGATCACCCGCTTCGGCTATGCCTTCATCCAGCCCGAACACAGCGCCTATCCGGCAATCCTTGAACTGCATGCACTGGAAGGCCACACGATCATTCCGGGAGATGGCGGCAATATCCTGTTCCAGTCGATCAGGGTCAAACACGGCAATATCGACGCACTGGGTTTTCGTATTGGCGGGCTGGCCTATTTGCCCGATGTCGAGGAAATCTACGAAGAATCCTGGGGCTACCTCGAAAACCTCGACTGGTGGGTGCTCGACGCCCTGCGCTATCAACCGCATCCGACCCACGCGCATCTGGAACGCTCACTGGAATGGATCGCACGGGCACAGCCCAGACAAGCCGTCTTGACCAACATGCATATCGACCTCGACTATGTGACGCTCGACCGCGAAACCCCGCCGCATGTCCACCCCGCCTATGACGGCATGGTCATCGAGTTGCCGCTGTGATCCTCCAACTCCTCGAAGTCGTCATCCCGGTCTTTTTGTTGATTGCTGCGGGCTATCTGGCCACCCGCGCTGGCCTGCTGAAACTCGACCACGTCGACGGTTTGATGGTCTTCACCCAAGGCTTCGCCATCCCCTGCCTGCTCGCCCGCGCCCTTTATGACCTCGACCTGAAAGCCGCCTTCGACCCCGGACTGCTGACCGCCTTCTACGGCGGCTCCGTCGTCTCTTTCGCCCTCGGCATCCTCGGCGCACGTTACCTTTTCAACCGCCGCCCCGGCGAGGCGGTTTCCATCGGCTTTGCCGCCCTATTCTCCAACTCGGTCCTGCTTGGCCTCGCCATCATGGAACGCGCTTATGGCAGTTCTTCATTGGCCCCGAATTTCGCCATCATCGCCATGCACGCCCCCGCCAATTACCTGCTTGGCATCACCGCGATGGAATTTTCCCGCGCCGACGGGCGCAGCCTGCCAGCAACCATGGTCGTCGTCGCCCGCTCTATGTTCCGCAATTCGCTGATGATCGGCATTTTTACCGGTGCGGCCCTGAACCTCAGCGGCCTCATCATCCCCGCCCCAGCCCTTGCCGCCGTCGACATGATGTCGCGCGCTGCTTTGCCCGCCGCTATCTTCGGCCTTGGCGGCATGCTGACCCGCTATGCCCTGCGCGCCTCGCTGGCCGAGGCGGGCATGGTGACGGTCCTCTCCCTCATCGTCCACCCGGCGCTGACCTACGGCCTCTGCCTAGCCTTCAATCTCGACATCCACCTCACCCGCGCCGCCGTCGTCACCGCCGCCATGGCCCCCGGCGTCAACGCTTATGTCTTTGCCAATATGTACAACCGCGCCACCGATGTCGCTGCCAGTTCAATCCTCCTCGCCACCGCCGCAAGCGTGTTCACCGCAGCGGGGTGGTTGTGGGTGTTGGGTTAGGCCCGGCACCTACAGCCTAAAACGCCGCCAGTGCGGCAAGGTCCATCGCTTCCAGATGCGCCTGCATGGCCGCAACGGGGCTTCCCTGCGCTTGCACCATGACGCGCTGGTCGATGATTCCAGTGATGTCGGTGCCATTCTGGATCACGAATTTCTCGCGTTGGATGCGTACGAGATCACCCATCATCGCCATTGTTGCGGTGCTGGAAAACATCGCCATCATCCCCTGCAGCATCGGATTGTCACTGGTCAGGGTGATCGTGAACGAACCCTCAGCCCCGGTATATTCGGCGGTGGCCATCGAACCGCCGCCAAACATGGCCATCGCCGCTTCGCCCGAGCTGTCGCCCGGTGTCCTTTCCCAGCCTTCCAGTGGCGCGGGCAGGAACGCCTCCAGTCCGGCAGATTTCAGCTGTCCGATCAGTTCGACCGCATATTCCAGATCGTCCTTGGCCCCGGCAATGTCACCTGCTTGATAAGCTGCCAGAGCTTCGCCGATTACGGCAGTTACTTCGTCGGAAAAGCCTGGACCAGCAACTGAAAGCGCTGTGATCAGTGAAAGGATAATTGTTTTCATGTTATTCTCCACTGTTGGTACCCAGAAAGAATATCCGAAAGGATCGCAATTACAATCAGGCCGGCGTCACGCCGCGCAGCCGTTCACCTCTGCGCCGCAACAACTCAACTGTTGCCAGCAGACAAATCGAAACGATCACCAAAATCGTCGCCACGGCCAGAATAGCGGGCGAAATCTGCTCCCTGATGCCGTTCCACATCTGGCGGGGAATGGTCTGCTGTTCAGGGCCAGCGATGAACAACACGGCCACGACTTCATCAAACGAGGTGACGAAGGCAAACAGCGCCCCGGAAACCACGCCCGGCAGGATCAGCGGTAAAATGACCTTGAAAAACACCCGCCTCGGACTGCCCCCAAGTGAAGCTCCGGCCCGGATCAGCGATTGGTCAAAGCCTGCCAACGTGGCCGTTACCGTGATAATCACAAACGGGATGCCCAGTGTGGCATGGGCCATGATGATGCCCAGATGCGAATTCGCCAGACAGCCTTTCTTCGACAGAAACGGCGCTAAAACGGCGCCAACTGCATTGTCACTAGAAACGCAGGCTTGCGAATAGAAAAAGAACATGCCGACCGCGATAATGATGATCGGCACGATCATTGGCGAAATCAGAATCGCCATGATCAGCCGTCGATAGGGCATTTCTGGTCGGCTCAATCCAAGCGCCGCAATGGTGCCCAAAACAGTCGCCAAAATCGTCGCCCACATCCCGACCCAAAGCGAGTTCTTCGCCGCCCGCACCCATGTGGCATCGGCCCAGACCTGCTGCCACCAGGAACCGTCGCGCGGTCCTTCGGGAGTGTTAAGGCCCAGCGTCAGCAACGTGTCATACCAGCGCAACGAATAACCCGTTGGGTCAAACTTCAGCATCTTTTCGGTAAATGTAAAATACGGCTCAATGTTGAAAGACAGCGGAATGATCACAAGGATCGGAGCGATCAGAAACACGAATATCGCTACGCAAATGACGATATAGCTGTAGTGCCACAATCGTTCGAGTGGCGAGGCATAAGTCGGCAGTGCCATCAGTTTGCCCCGCTTCTAACCGAGTTTCAAACGATCAATGCCAATCAGCCGGTCGTACAGCCAATACAACACCAAAACTGCCACCAGCAGCATCGCGGCAATCGCCGCCGCCAGCGACAAGTTCGACTTGTCCATATGGAAATCGATGAAATTCGAGATCAACTGCCCGTCGGCACCGCCAACCAAAGCGGGCGTGATGTAGTAACCAACCGCCAAGATGAAAACGAGCAGCGACCCGGCAGCGATCCCCGGCAAGGTTTGTGGCAGGTATATCCGCCGAAACGTCGTCCAGCTTGTCGCCCCCAGCGACCGCGCGGCGCGGGCGTAAGATGGCGGTATCGTTCGCATGACCGAATACAGCGGCAGCACCATGAACGGCAGCAGGATATGCGTCATCACGATGATGGTGCCGGTCTGGTTGTAGATCAGCCGGACACGCCCCTCATCGGATAAAATCCCGCTAGCCACCATGAGATTGTTGGCAACCCCCTGCTCCTGCAACAGCACGATCCACGACGTCGTGCGCACAAGCAGCGAAGTCCAGAACGGCAGCAAGACAAGTATCATCAGCAAGTTGGATTTCGACATCGGCAAAGTCGCCAAAAGGTGCGAGATCGGGAATGCCAAAAGCAGGCAGACACCGGTGATAACGCCGGACAGAACAAAGGTTTTCACGAACAAATAGCGATAGATCCGCTTGTTTTCATTGACCAGTTGCACGCCGCCCTCGGCGTTGCGCTCCAGATCTGAAGCAACCAGATAGAAATCTGTCGTATAAGGGCCGGATGCCGCCCGCATCGCCGTCCAGATCAGCGGGTTGGCCCATGCGCTATCGTCTGCCAGCAAGGCCTCCTTGAAGGGTGGCTGCATCTTGCCTGCATTGCGCGCTGCACCTTTGAACAGCGAAATTGTGCCCGACACGTTATAGTTTATCCGCGTTCCCGCCGAACCAGCAGTTTTGTCTTTCTGCATCTGGGCCAGATCTGCGACCAACGCCGCATAAGCCGCCTCGTCAACTTCGGTCCCTTCGGGATTAGCCGCGAACCACGCCTTCAACGCCGGTGCCGCCGACGAAAATCCGTCGTGATAGATTGAGCGGTGCAACATCTGCCCAATAGGGATCACGAATGTCAGCAAAACGAACGCCAGCAGTGGCAAAACCAGTAAAAATGCTCGCCAACGTGCCCGCGCTTGCGCAGCCGCCAATGCCGACTTCAGCGGTCGGCCATCGGCAGTCGTCAAAGAAGGCATCGTTATCTCGGTCATTTTTCCGTCAAAGCTAAATGGCCCGGGCAAGGATCATTCCCCGCCCGGGCCAATGTTTCGATCAGTTCGACGCCAGCCAAGCGTTGAAACGCTCATTCAACTCGGCGTCGCGGTCCACCCAGAATTCATAGGAAGACGCCAGCGCATTGCCCAAGTTGGCCTCGGCCGTCGGCATGTACGGTGCCATTTCGGTCTTGCCATCTTGATAAAGGCCAACCAGCGGTCCCGAAGACAAACGTGCCGGACCATAGCTGATCCATTTTGCTTGATCAGCCAAGGCCTGGGTCGACGTCGCGAACTTCACGAACTCCATCGCGCCTTCAAGGTTCGGTGCGCCTTTGGGGATGACAAACAGGTCATACTCATAGACCTGACCGTCCCAAACGGTGGCAAAAGGCTTGCCCTCGCCAACTGCGGCGCCAAAGATACGGCCGTTATAGGCCGTAGTCAGCGCGACTTCGCCGTCAGCCAGCAGTTGCGGCGGCTGCGCACCGGCTTCCCACCATAGCGTTTCGGCCTTGATCTTGTCGAGCATGGCAAAGGCGCGATCAACACCTTCCGGCGTTTCCAGCGTCGCATAGACATCCGCTGCCGGTACACCGTCGGCCATCAATGCCATTTCAAGATTTGCCTTTGCGCCCTTGCGCATGCCGCGTTTGCCGGGAAACTTCTCCAGGTCAAAAAAGTCGGCCATCGTCGTCGGGCCTTCCGGGAACACGGTTGTGTCGTAGGCATAAACGGTCGAGAAAACGATCGTCGATACCGCGCATTCGGTCAAAGCGCCGGGCAAAAAGTCGTCAACAGCGGCTACGCCGTCGGCACCTGCAGGCAACGTTGCCGGATCAATGGTTTCCAGCATTCCGTCGTCGCACAGGCGGACCGCGTCAGCATATTCTACGTCGCCAACGTCAATCGTCACATTGCCGGCTTCGACCATCGCCTTGATCGCCGGTGCCGGGTTGTCACTGTCAACCGAGATAATGTTAGTGCCGGTCGCCGCAGCGAATGGCTTGTGATACGCCTCAACTTGGCTGACAGTGTACGCACCGCCCCATGACATCACAGTCACATCCGCGGCAGCCGCGAAATTTAACGACGTCGCTGAAACCAGCGCGCTCGTTGCCAACATCAGTTTTATTTTCATTGGTCTCTCCCGTTTTTATTGGTCCGTAATTCCGTGTGCAGCACGGCCCCGGAACCATCCGGCCGTGCGCTCGTAGTGCTATGCCGCATCCAGCGCACGACAATCCTGTGGTATCCAGCCGATATTTATCTTTTCACCGGCAACCAACTTGCGTTGGTCCTGCGAATTTCGACATTTAATAACGAATTGATCGTGTCCAGCCACCCTCACGCGGGTGCGGAATGTGTCGCCCATGTAAATGAATTCCAGCACTTCCGCTTCCAAAGTATGCGACCCCGAGGGCAATCGTTCTGCCTTGAATTCAACCCGTTCCGGTCGGATAGAAACCGTGGTGCGCTCTCCCGGTTTTGACACATTGACCGGAAACGCGTCAATCACCTCACCGCTGGCCAATCGAACGGTGCATTTATCCCCCGTCAGGGTTTCAACAACACCCGCTAACGTGTTGTTTTCGCCGATGAATTGTGCCACAAAACTGTTTTCCGGACGCTCATACAGATCTTCGGGCGTTGCCAATTGCTGTATCCGGCCGTCATTGAATACTGCCACGCGGTCGCTCATCGTCAGCGCCTCACCCTGATCGTGGGTGACATAAACCACCGTAACGCCCAGCCGGTCGTGCAGATGTTTGATCTCAAACTGCATATGCTCGCGCAATTGTTTGTCCAATGCACCCAAGGGCTCGTCCATGAGCACCAACTCCGGCTCAAAAACTAGGGCACGCGACAAGGCAATACGCTGTTGCTGGCCGCCAGACAATTGCGCCGGGCGGCGGTTCAGAAACGCCCCCATCTGCACCATATCCAGCGCTTTTTTGACCTTTGCTTCTCGTTCAGATTTGCTCATCCCGCGCACTTCCAGCGGAAACGACAAGTTTTCGCCAACCGTCATATGCGGGAACAATGCATAATTCTGAAACACCATGCCAATGCCGCGCTTGTGCGGTGGCACCGAATTGATCGGCTTGCCCCCCAGCAATATCTCGCCATGCGTCGCCGTTTCAAACCCCGCCAACATCATCAAGCAGGTCGTCTTGCCCGAACCCGATGGGCCAAGCATCGTCAAGAACTCGCCCTTGGCGATGCTCAGGTTCAAATCTTTGACGACCAGCGTCTCGCCGTCGTAGCTTTTTTGTACGCGGTCAAACACTACAAAGGCGTCGCCCGCCATTCCTGAAGCCATTAAACTTTCCAACCCCGTTAGACGTGGGCAGTCTGCGCTGCCGCACATCAAAGCGTAGCCGCAAAACGATTTCAGTTGCAATGCATTATGGCGCAGAGCATTGTTAATTTACTGCCCCTGAATGTTGATTTCCGCCAACGGAATTCTCGATGCTTGCACTGACAAGGTCCGGATACTGGCATTTTGTCAATAAAACGCCTCAGCTGTTAAAAGCCGAGCACAAAACAGGGGGTTAGCTTTGCGCAATCATATTTTTGCTTTTGCGACCGCTTTAGGGGCAATGATGTCGTCGGCAAGTGCAATGACGATGACCTTTGAGCCGGGCAGCGGCGTTTTGACTGACACCAACGGAAATTTCATTGACGATGTCTATTCCGAAGCCGGCATCAAAATGACCGGTTTCACCTTTGGCGAATTTGGCGATGGCAATGGCCGTGCACATCTGGACAACCCGGGCGATGGCCATTTTACCAGTGCCCTCAGCTTTGCCACCGGCGGACGGTTCGATCTGGCCAGTTTTGATCTGTTCCCGCTTGTCGGCGATTGTTTCGACTGCTCCGCCTACGACAACGTCATTGTCACCGGCTATCGCGGCGGGTTGACGATTGCGCAGTCAATCTTTGCCATGGGTGCCGCGCCCAGCGTATTCTTCGGCGCGCTTTTCCTTGACCTCGACGAACTGATCATCTCAACCGTCAACGGCCCCTCACCCGAGCACGACTTCACCAACACCCACTTCGAGATTGACAACGTCAACCTGAACCGCACCCCCTCGCCGGTGCCCTTGCCCTCGGCCATTGGCCCGTTCGCCTTGGCGCTTTTGGGTGGCAGGTTCTGGCTCGGCCGCAGGAAATTGGCAACAGCCATCGCCTGATCTGGTGCGGTTGAGAGGACTCGAACCTCCACGGGAGTTACCCCACAGCGACCTCAACGCTGCGCGTCACCCATTCCGCCACAACCGCATGTGAGGCGCTAAAGCGCAGGTTGAATGGCGGCTTGTGGGTTCAACTCTAGTATGTCCGCGTCACCACCAGCAGTTGCGAAGGATTCGCCATGAGATTTGCAAGCGCTTGGATGATTTGCCTGACCTGCTTGTTTCCTGCAGTTGGCCTTGCCGAAGGCCGAAGCATCCTCCCCGGCCAGCCACTCGACAACGGCAACCCCAATGACCTGCGGGCCTGTTACGGCGAGAGCATCGAGGTGGAGCTCTTCAATCCGATAAGCCCATCGATCCGTTCGCTGCTGGAAATTCGGTCACCGTACCAAAGCGAAAAGTGGGCATTCGCGGACAGGCTGAATGGATGGAGTCTGCAAGCCACGGAAAAGGAGGGCCTCGACGCCACGAAATGTCTGGCAGAGCCGATTCGCGCGGTTGCACTCCGCCGAAGGACGAAGATGAATCCAATCTCGGCCATCCTTTTCGCCAATCCGGCGCTGATCGTAGATTCGATTTTGCTCGAAGCTAGCCGCCCCACCGAACCCCGATTCCGCTCGCGCGAATACTGGATGGGGCAGGTTAGCCCCGAAATGGTCGGGAAGCCTGATGATCTGGGCTTCACCTTATCAATCCCGAAGTCTGCGGAAAATATGCCAACCTATATTGCTCCGGAGGAAATCACAACGCCACTTGGTGATCCGCTGGTGTTTCGGTCTTGCGGCTTCGGTTTCATGTCCGGCTGCGACGTGCGCTACAGCCTAAATGAAAACCTGCGCATCCTTTACCGGTTCGATCCGGACGTAGTGGTGCAAGGCGACTGGATCAGAATGGACAGTATTATCCGCGAGACAATTCTTGGAATGGTTTCTGAATAATCGTGAAAGTGGGGGAATAAATGGCTTTTGTATTTTCGGCTGAGCAGCGGCAGCAGTTGGTCACCGCAATTTCGGCAGCGAGCACCGCGTTCAACAATGATAATGTAGGCACTGGCCTTTTCACCGATGTCTACAATCTTCTGCGCAGTTTCATCGGCACGACTTCGGTTGCTGCCGCCGGGGTGGATGAGGCAGTCTGGACATGGATTGGCGGCGCACAGGACGTGAATGAGGAAAATGGCGGCTTCGCCGATTTTATTCGCGACTACACCTCCTTTCAGTATGAACTACGGTATGGCGTGCCTTTGACCGAGGCGGAGCTGCAAGGCGCTTCGAATCAAGTCTCGCAAAACTTCTTTCAGGACTTGCTTCTCAATTTTGGCGGAACGGCCGACCAATGGACGTTGCCGACGCTGCCTGAGATTGGCGGACTGGATGCCGGGGCGGCAGCCGCAAATGTCTTTTTCGGCGACGTTTCTCCCTGGTCCGGAAACCTCCTCTTCCCTTTCTCGGCGATGACAGTTTCTTTCGGACGAACCTGATCGGCCCCGAAGGTAGCACTTATGACCTGCTGTCGGTGCTGATCGCCGGGTACGACGCGGCTTTGTCGAATATCTTCGGGCTGGCAATTGAGTGGATGCAAGACAAAATGCCGACTGCCGACCCGTCTCACCTCATGGCCGAGGCAACTAGCTATTTCAAGGCCTCATACGGCCTCGGCTCCGAATATGCCTACAGTCCAGGCGCCGACTTGATCTTTAGTCCGTTGGGCTCGGCATTTCCCGATCAGGAATATGTGCTTGGCACTCTTGCACACGACGTTATCATTTTCGAAGGCTACGACAGTATCATACATGCCGGAACTGGCGATGACACAATTCGAGTCGAACTGTCAGCGGTTGGAGAGTAGCGCCAATCGGTGATCGATGGCGGTGCGGGTATCGACCTGCTCGACATGAGTGCCACGAACATACCCGCGGGCGCGGGCGTCCACACCACGTTTGAGACTGTGAGCGGCAGCCTATTCACCCAACGGCTTGCTGTGTATCTGCCCAGTCCCTACGGGCCGAATACGGCTTGGTCCTACGGTTTTGAAAGCCTGATCCTGACGCCAGCCGATGACGTCGTCGGCTTTGGCGGCGATGCTTCGGGTCTTGATCTGGACGGACTCTGGCTGGAAGGTGCCGAAGGCGGGCCATACGGCGACACGCTCGATTTCTCGGCCCTGAACGCGCCGACAGGCGTCAGCGTCAATCTCGAAACCCAGATCGCGGGTTTCGGGCCGACAATCACAGCGGAAACCGGGATGGCGGTCACCGGCTTCGAAAACGCCATCGGCACGTCCGGCGATGACATCCTCCACGGCAGCCTCGCCCTGAACCATCTGGTGGGCGGGGCCGGGAATGACAGTCTATACGCGGGACCGATCTCGCTGGGTGGCGGCGGCACGGCCTCACAGACCCGCGACGGCGTGATCAGCCTGACGCTGGCGAAAACGACCGAGTTCTATTATGAAAATAACTATGTCTATTCGTTGGTTTTGCAAGCTGCCAGCGGTTACCGGAGGCTCGACTTTTCCGACGCCGATATTCTCGAAGGCGGAGCGGGCGACGATAACCTTTACGCCTATCCGCTGCCTGCAGGCGTGGCGGCGTCAGACACCAACTACGACGGCAGCGTGACGATCAGTGATCGCGTCCTGATGATGGGTGGCACAGGCAACGACACCTACAACATAACGCCCGGAACAAACATAGGTCCGAGCGGTTTCGCGAATATCAATATCTATGACGGCGATGGCACAGGTCGGATATTTGTCGGCGACTTTGAGGTTTCAAACCAACTTTTGGAAGGCTGGTATGAAGGTGAAAACGGCCAAGGCGAAGAAGAATCGTATTACAGCTTCTCGAACTTCGAAGAGATTGTGGAAGGTTGGCACGTTGGCTACTACACTGGGACGCTTTTCAAAAACGGCGACCTGTACGTGTGGGTCACCAAATACTCCGATCCAAACTTGCCAGAGTATGGGCCGCCGCGCCCTGAATACGGGCCTGAAGATGACGAAGATACCGTGTTCATCATCCGTGACTTTCGGCCCGGCGATTTCGGCATTTCGTTCGGCATATTCTTTGAAGGGGTTTTTGCCGGAGAAAATGGCCCCGAAGCGCGTGTTCCGAGCGAAATTGTCGCCTTGGATGACAACGGTTCGGCAGCGGAAGACACTCTGAACGGCACAACAGGTGGCGAGACGATTAACGGCAATGGCGGCGATGATGTGCTCGTGGGCGGATTAGGTGCGGATAAGTTAAACGGCGGCGAGGGAACCGATTGGGCCAGCTACGCTGAGTCATCGGTTGCCGTGGCTGTCAGCCTCGCAACTGGCACCGGTTCAGGCGGCGATGCCGCGGGCGATATCCTGAGTTACATCGAAAGATTGGAGGGTTCCGCTTATGGCGACAGCCTAGCGGGCGACGACGGGTCAAACTGGCTCGCTGGGAGGGCTGGCAACGACGAGCTTGCAGGTAACGCGGGTACCGACACCTTAAACGGTGGCGCTGGCGCTGACATCCTGAACGGCGGGACGGATTTCGATTGGGCCTATTATGTCAATTCCAGCGCGGCGGTGACCATCAACCTTGAAACTGGTGCAGCATCGGGTGGCGAAGCGGCGGGGGATAGTTTCATCAGTGTCGAACGCATCGACGGATCGGCTTTCAACGATAGCTTAACTGGCGACACCAGCGACAATTGGCTGCGTGGTCGCGCGGGGATCGACACCCTCATCGGCGGCAATGGCAACGACACGCTGGAAGGCGGCGATGGCGCGGACGTGCTGAACGGTGGCGGTGGCACCGATTGGGCACGCTTCACTGAGTCAACAGCCGGTGTGACCGTCAATCTGGTCAATGGCACCGGTTCTGGCGGCGAGGCGGCAGGCGACACCCTGACCAGCATCGAGCGCCTCGACGGTTCCGAGTTCGCCGACATTCTCACCGGCGCGTCCGGCGTGAACTGGCTGCGAGGTCGTGGTGGTGCAGATGTGATAAAGGGCGGCACCGGCAATGACGTATTGTTTGGCGGCGCGGAAGCTGACATTTTCAAGTTCGCAGCAACCGATGGCCATGACGAAATCCGCGACTTTGAAGATGGTCTCGATAGGATCGACTTCAGTGCCACTGGCCTTACGTTCGCCAACTTAACAATCACGGCCAATGCCGCTGGTAACGCGGTTGTCGGCCTATCCACTTCCCATGACATCACAATCTGGAACGCCGCCGGACTGATCACCGCTGACGATTTCATCTTTACCATCGCCTGAATCTGGTGCGGTTGAGAGGACTCGAACCTCCACGGGAGTTACCCCACAGCGACCTCAACGCTGCGCGTCTACCATTCCGCCACAACCGCATTCAAGGTGGCGGGGTGATAGCAAAGGGTCCAACCCTTGTGAAGAGAGAAAGCGCCGCATAGACTTTGGCCCATGATGGACGGATCACCAACCCGAAAGCAGCCACTCTGGACCCAGTCCACGGCCCCGGTGCCCTATACCGATGCCCTCGCCGAAATGGACGCCCATGTCGCCTCGATGATCGCGGGCCAAGCTGGCGAACGCATCTGGTTGCTGGAACACCCGCCGCTCTATACCGCCGGGGTCAGCGCCAATTCGGTCGACCTGCTGCAACCCAATCGCTTCCCGGTCTATCCAACCCGCCGCGGCGGCGCATACACCTATCACGGCCCCGGTCAGCGCGTCGTCTATGCGATGCTCGACCTCAATCAACGCGGCCGCGATGTGCGAAAATACGTCTGCAATCTGGAAGAATGGGTGATCCAAACCCTCGCTGAATTCAACGTCACCGGCGAACGCCGCCAAGGCCGCGTCGGCGTCTGGGTCATACGCCCAGACAAACCGCCACTGCCAGATGGCAGTCCAGCCGAAGACAAAATCGCCGCCGTCGGGGTGCGCATCCGCAAATGGGTGGCGTTCCACGGCATCTCGATCAACGTCGAGCCCGACCTATCGCACTATGACGGCATAGTGCCTTGCGGCATCAATGGTTATGGCGTGACTTCGCTGGTCGATCTGGGGCTTCCCATGACGATGGACGATTTGGACACGGCGCTTCGCGCGACATTCGGCGAGGTTTTCACCTAGTCATTTTTGCGCCAATGCCCAAGCAACTACCGGAAAATTCGGATCATTTTCCAAGGTGTCTTTCGCGGGGTCAAAGCTGGCAAACCGCCGCCCACATTCGCGCCGTGCACAGCGCAAATTGCCCCATTGTTCTGACACGATTTTATCTTCGGCAAAGCCGCTTTCGATCAATAGATTCTTCAGTCCTCGTGCCGACCAACGGCTGCAATCGACTGGAAACAAGTGATATTTCACATAAAACGGCACGCAGACCCAGAAATAGCCACCGTCTTCCAGCATCTCGTATACGTTGCGAGTGGCGGCATAGGGGCGATCCAAGTGCTCCCAAACTTGGTCGGCAATAATCACGCCGAACTTTCGCACCGAACCGCCATCATCTCGAAACGGCCCGGCGCAAACATCATGCTCGGGAAACTTGAACGCCTCAAAAGTTTTGAACCCATAAGTCTGCCCCAAGTTACCCGAAATCTCGCAGCAATCCCGCGTTTCCGGCGCAATTGCGCGAAACAACTTGTCGGCTTCCTGCAAATAGACGACGCGGTTATAGAAAATCCGTCGCGGCACGATTCAATTCCTTTGCCTAACTCAAGTGCTTTGTCCGGCATCGGCGCACAGTGCGTCAAGCAAAGGTTCGATTGGCAACGCACACTTTTTTCGGCGCTGCGGCGTTCTTGCTGTTGAGTGCGCCCTAACACCGCGCTAAACCGCAATTAACAAACAGGTTTCCCTTTGGGGAATCGCAGTCCAAACGACTGTGATGAGGAGAATAGAATGGCCGACGCCACCGCCCACGCCCAAGCGCATGATGCGCACCACAAAGTGGGCTTCTTCACCCGTTGGTTCATGTCGACCAACCACAAAGACATCGGCATCCTGTATATTTTCACCTCGGCGCTGTTGGGCTTCATTTCGGTCTGCATGACCCAGTTCATGCGGCTGGAGCTGATGGAACCGGGCGTGCAGCACATGTGCATGCAGGGCTTCAGCCTTGTCGCCGCGGCGGTGGAAAACTGCGAACCCAACGGCCATATGTGGAACGTCATGGTCACCGGCCACGGCATTCTGATGATGTTTTTCGTGGTCATCCCGGCACTGTTCGGCGGCTTTGGCAACTATTTCATGCCGCTGATGATCGGCGCGCCCGATATGGCCTTCCCGCGCATGAACAACTTGTCCTATTGGATGTATGTAGCGGGTGCGACGATGGCGGTCTGCTCGCTGTTTGCCCCCAGCGAAGGCGGGCAGCTTGGCTCTGGCGTTGGCTGGGTGCTTTATGCCCCGCTCTCCACCTCCGAAGGTGGCATGTCGATGGATATGGCGATTTTCGCTGTCCACCTGTCGGGAGCCTCGTCGATCCTTGGCGCGATCAACATGATCACCACCTTCCTCAACATGCGTGCGCCCGGCATGACGCTGCACAAAGTGCCGCTGTTTCCGTGGTCGATCTTCGTCAACGCCTTCCTGATCCTGCTCAGCCTGCCAGTTCTGGCCGGTGCGATTACCATGCTCTTGACCGACCGGAATTTCGGCACCACTTTCTTCCAGCCCGAAGGCGGTGGCGACCCGATCTTGTACCAGCATCTTTTGTGGTTCTTTGGCCATCCCGAAGTCTACATGATCATCGTGCCGGGTTTCGGCATTGTCAGCCAGGTGATCTCGACCTTCTCGAAAAAACCGATCTTCGGTTACCTGCCGATGGTCTATGCGATGGTCGCCATCGGCGCTTTGGGTTTCGTTGTCTGGGCGCATCACATGTATACGGTCGGCATGTCGCTGACCCAGCAAAGCTATTTCATGCTGGCCACCATGGTCATTGCTGTGCCAACCGGCATCAAGATATTCAGCTGGATCGCCACCATGTGGGGCGGTGCTGTTGAATTCAAAACCCCGATGCTCTGGGCGATGGGCTTCCTGTTCCTGTTCACGCTTGGCGGCGTCACTGGCATCGTTCTGTCGCAGGCTGGCATCGACCGTGCCTATCACGACACCTACTATGTCGTCGCCCATTTCCACTATGTGATGAGCCTTGGGGCGGTGTTCTGCATCTTTGCCGGGGTCTATTATTGGATCGGTAAAATGTCGGGCCGCCAGTATCCCGAATGGGCGGGCAAGCTGCATTTCTGGATGATGTTCATTGGTGCGAATATCACCTTCTTCCCGCAGCATTTCCTTGGCCGCCAAGGCATGCCGCGCCGCTACATCGATTACCCTGAACAATTCGCCTATTGGAACCAAATCTCCAGCTACGGCGCTTTCCTCAGCTTTGCCTCGTTCCTGTTGTTCTTTGGCATCGTGTTCTACACGCTGCTGTACGGCAAGAAGATCACCGAAAACGCCTATTGGGGTGACCATTCCGATACGCTTGAATGGACGCTGCCCAATCCGCCGCCGGAGCATACATTCGAAACGTTGCCCACGCCTGCCATGTGGGACAAGGCCACGCACCACTGACAGGCGTTATGCGTTGGAACTCGACAAGCGGCCGGGCGAAACTCGTACGCTCAAAGGCACGACCGACAAATTTGCCGGTTACGTCAGGATGAAATGATCCATGGCAACAAAACTGTCAACGCCTGCAAGGAAGACCGTTATGCCTTCAAAAATAATGGTTAGCCCGTCCTCGGTCAGCCCTTGGTGCATATTGACGTAACCGTCAAACTGGAAACGCAGACTGTCAACGCCGATCTCAAAATCAGTGATCCGGTCAGTTCCTTCTCCGAGCCTGAACACAAATTCGTCCCGTCCCGCGCCGCCGGACAGCACATCTTCGCCGTAGCCACCGTCCAGAATATCGCGCCCGCTTCCGCCACAAACACGGTCCAAGCCAGCGCCGCCAATCAACCTGTCGTTGCCGTCGTTGCCGATGATTAAATCGCTGCCGTTCCCGCCCTTCAGAAAATCTTGGCCAAGCCCACCGTTGATATGATCGGCACCTGCACCGCCATGCACACTGTCATTGCCGCCAAAAGCCAATATCACGTCGTCGCCGCTGCTTCCGGCATGATAGCTGCCCCGGTACGTGCCGGTGATCCGAAGCGATTCTACCGTCGATTCCTCATAGTTAAGCGTAAACGCACGGGCGCTGTAATCGCCTTCGTAGTGCAGGAATATCATCGGCGTCCCGTCTCGACCGGTGAATACGGGTATGAGGTCAACCGCAGTTGACGCCGCAGGACCAGACGGTGCTGGCGTGGCGCTGGCAGCAAACTCCGCCAAATTGAACGCGAATTCTCGCGGCGAAATCACCACATTTGTTTCCGGCGCTTCGACCGCAAGGAAAATTTCTACTTGGCCCTCGTTTCCTGCCGCCAAAGCAAATTGGCCGAGCAAAAAATCTGACCCGAATAAGGACTGCAAAATGATTTCTGAAAACGTGTCAAAAGTTGCAGGATTTGGCACGGATGGCTGAACTGTTACGAACACGGGCACGATAGACTCACTTCTCAATTACACGAAACTGCATGACTTGTGACTGCACGGGGCATTTCGTTTGATTTCAATTTCTTTAGACACAAAGGCTTCTTGTCTGGCCGCGTTTTACGTTCACGGTCACAAATCGGATTGATACCGGTCCAAGATCAACGCCGTTCCCAACAGGCCGACATTGCCTGCGCAAACATAGCAGGCGAGGATTTCCACCAGTTCAGCGCCCAGCGCCGCGGCAATAAAGGAAGACCCCAGCGCCATAGCGACCGAGACAAAGATGGTCAGCGTCAAGGCACCGTTGATGCGATGGCCGCTGGAATTTCCTCGGCGGGTATTCACCAGCCGCACAAAGTCGAGGTTGTTGGTGCCGCGCACCCCTGCAGCAATCAGGTGTTCCTGCACGGTGGAACTGCGGATCACTTTGGAAATGGCAGCAGGATTTTGAAATTCACGGAACGCGTAAGACATGGACGAAACCTTGTACCAGTTATCGCCCCCACACCGGTTATCCTTGCGGTTGAACGCCCAATCCGCAAAGCCTAATGTGCGTAATTTTGTAACTATTACGTTGCACAAACGTTATATGTTTATTATTTTCGTATTATGCAGCTACCATTACAGTTTTAATCGTTATACTTCAGGGGCTTATGGAATACCTACTCCCGACAATTTGCCGAAAATTGGCAAATGATGGGTGACCCGAAGGCATGGGACTTTGCGGTTGAATTCCCGCGTCCGCGCAACCTAAAGTTAATCGGAGGTGAACCGTGACCGATTTGAAACAACGTATCGAGACCGAAATCGTCAACAGAATCCTCGTTGGCGAATACCATTCGGGCGAAATTTTGAAAGAAGAATCGATCGCTGCCGAATTTTCCGCCTCTCGAACGCCGGTTCGTGAAGTCCTGCGATCAATCGTGGCCAAGGGTCAGGCTGACTATGTTGCCGGTCGCGGCACCGCCGCACCCAATCCTGACCTGCTGACAACAATATCGCTGCTCGAAGCCCTAGAGCTGATCATCCCGATCAACACGCGCCTTTCCGTGGAACGGATCGGCGAAGCAGAATTGCCGCGGCTTTCGCATTTTCTTGGAACGATGGCGGCGCATGCGCATGACGCCAGTGTACCGGCGTTTACAATGGAATACTGGCAATGGGTGCAAGTGGTCTTGAACGGCTCTGGCAACATTTACCTGATCGATGCCGACTACACGATTACCTTTCATGTTCATCGCTTGCGGGCGCTGGCCATGCGCCGCTGGTCGGAATCGCGCGTTATCGCGCAAAAACAATGGACCATCGCCTATTGCACCGAACTGACCAACGCCTTCCTCTCGCGGTCCGTCGAACTGGCTTCAAAAGTGGTGTCCAACGAGACTGGCAAACTGCGAAAAGATATCGCGTCGACGCTGTTGGGAATTTGAATGCCGCCGCGCCCGGTGCCTCTTGACCGAAAGTGTTCGAGCATACGATCTGCCAATTAACTGCCGAACCGGGACTTGCCAGAAACTCTGTCGCAATCGTTTCAAAACGTTCCATCAGCCCCGTGTCCGCGCTAATATGCCCGGGAATCGCCAATGAG
This sequence comes from Paracoccaceae bacterium, assembly GCA_031369165.1. GTDB lineage: Bacteria > Pseudomonadota > Alphaproteobacteria > Rhodobacterales > Rhodobacteraceae > JANMOK01. The sequence continues at coordinate 701 of JANMOK010000160.1, read as the reverse complement.
GCCGCCATGACCCAACCCCGCCGTTTTCGTTCCCGCGAATGGTTTGCCGATCCGCACCGCCCCGACATGGTGGCGCTGTATATGGAAAAATATCTCGGTTGGCGCTATTCGGTGGCCGAACTGCGTTCGGGCAAACCGATCATTGGCATCGCGCAGACCGGCAGCGACCTGTCGCCGTGCAACCGGGTTCATATCGAGCTGGCGCTGCGGGTCAAGGAAGGCATCCGCGAGGCGGGCGGCATCCCGATGGAATTCCCGGTGCATCCGATCCAGGAAACCGGTCGCCGCCCCACCGCCGCGCTCGACCGCAATCTCGCCTACCTTGGTCTCGTCGAAATCTTGCATGGCTACCCCATCGACGCCGTGGTTCTGACCACAGGCTGTGACAAAACCACCCCGGCTTGCCTGATGGCAGCGGCAACGGTGGACATTCCGGCTATCGTCCTGTCCGGCGGCCCGTCGCTCAACGGATACTACGACGGCGACCCGCTGATGGGATCCGGCACCTCGATCTGGCGGGCGCGGCGCAAGCAGGCGGCGGGCGAGATCACCGAGGACCAGTTCTTTCAGGCCGTTGCCGCCTCCAACCCCTCCATCGGGCACTGCAACACCATGGGCACTGCTTCAACGATGAACGCGCTGGCCGAGGCGCTGGGCATGTCTCTGACCGGTTGTTCGGCCATTCCAGCCGCCTATGGCGA
>JANMOK010000180.1:0-6654 GCA_031369165.1 Paracoccaceae bacterium | reverse complement strand
CTTTGCATGGCGACATCGGTGCCGGTGCCCATGGCGATGCCGACGTCGGCGGCAGCCAATGCGGGCGCATCGTTGACGCCGTCGCCGGCCATCGCAACGATGCGGCCGGCGTGGCGCAACCGCTCGATCACCTTGGCCTTGTCGCCCGGCAGCACGTCGGCCTCGACCTCGCCGATGCCCAGTCGCTTGGCCACCGCTTCGGCGGTTGTCCGGTTGTCGCCGGTCAACATCACGATCCGGATACCGGCGGCGCGCAGCGCGGCCAAGGCCGCAGGCGTTGTTGCCTTCACATTGTCCTCGATCCCCAACACCCCGGCAACTTTGCCGTCAATGGCGGCCAGAACAGCGGTGGCACCGTCCCGACGCATGGTTTCGGCAGCCTCGCTCACCGAGTCCGCCGCGATATTCAACCCGGCCAGGAATTTGGCGTTGCCGACCGCAATGCGTCTGCCATCGACGGTGCCGATGGCCCCTTTTCCAGACGGCGCATCAAACTCCGTCACCTGCGCCAGTGCGATGCCGCGCGCCAGTGCAGCGGCCACGATCGCGGCGGCCAGCGGGTGTTCGCTCGATTTTTCTACCGAAGCGACCAGGCGCAGAAGTTCGGTTTCGTCCTGGCCGACGGCCAGCGAAATGCGCGTCAGCGACGGCTTGCCCTCGGTCAGGGTGCCGGTCTTGTCGACGACCAAGGTGTCGATCTTCTCCATCCGCTCCAGCGCCTCGGCGTCGCGGATCAGCACGCCTGCCTGTGCGCCGCGACCGACCCCGACCATGATCGACATCGGCGTCGCCAGCCCAAGCGCGCAGGGGCAGGCGATGATCAGCACCGCCACGGCGGCGACCAGCCCAAAGGTGAAGCGCGGCTCCGGCCCCCAGATCGACCAAGCGGCAAAGGCGCAGAGCGCGACGGCGATGACCAGCGGCACGAACCAGCCCGAAACCTGGTCGGCAAGCCGCTGGATCGGGGCGCGGCTGCGCTGGGCTTCGGCGACCATCTGCACGATCCGCGCCAGCATGGTGTCGCTGCCGATCTTTTCGGCACGCATGACAAAACTGCCCGAAGCATTCAGCGTGCCACCGATGACCTTGGCGCCGACCTCCTTGCTGACCGGCATCGATTCACCGGTGACCATGGATTCGTCCAGCGCCGAGCGGCCTTCGGTGATTTCGCCGTCAACCGGAACCTTCTCGCCAGGCCGAACGCGCAGTAAATCGCCGACGACAATCGCGTCAAGGGCGATTTCCGCATCATTGCCGTCCGAGTCGGCACGCCGTGCGGTTTTCGGGGCAAGGCCGAGCAGTGCTTTTATAGCGCCCGACGTGTTGTCGCGAGCCCTCAGTTCGAGCACCTGACCGAGCAGGACCAGCACCGTGATGACGGCTGCTGCCTCGAAATAAACCGCGACGGCACCGTCGACCTGCCGGAATGCAGGTGGGAACATTTCCGGCAGCGCGGTCGCGACCACGCTGTAAACCCAGGCGACGCCGGTGCCGATGGCGATCAGTGTGAACATATTGAGATTGCGCGTCAGCAGCGATTGCCCGCCGCGCAGGAAAAACGGCCAGCCGGCCCACAGAACCACGGGTGTCGCCAGTGCCAGCTGGGTCCAGTTCGAGACCTGCTTGCCCAGCAGCATGGTCAGACCGGTCAGATGGCCGCCCATCTCCAGCAGCAGAACGGGCAGGGTCAGCACCAACCCAATCCAGAACCGGCGAGTCATGTCGGCCAGTTCCGGGTTGGGACCGGTTTCGGCGGTGACGGTCAATGGCTCCAGTGCCATGCCGCAGATCGGGCAGGTTCCGGGTCCTTCCTGGCGGATTTCGGGATGCATCGGGCAGGTGTAAAGCCCGCCCTTGCCCAGCGGCTCTGCCACTTTCGGGGCCAGGTAAATCGCCGGATCAGCTAGGAATTTGGTTTTGCAGCTGCTGCCACAAAAATAATAGGTATGCCCCAAGTATTCGGCGTGGTACTTGGCCGTGGCCGTGGCCACTTTCATCCCGCAAACCGGATCGATGGCGTTGCCAGCGGGTGTTGGCATGGCGTTTTCATTCGGCCTGAGTTCGGGTACATGCACTTTCGTCACCATATCCCTCGTGTGAGTTCGGCAGTCGGCCAAATGTCACTTAATCGTCGCGCGCTTCGAGTTGCAAGGCGTCCGGCCCGGAAATCCCCGATACATTCAGCGTTTTTCAGGTCGAATTTCACGCGGCTTGGGCGATGGTCTGGTCATTGCGCTAACCGCTCGCGTTCGGCCCGCCAAACAGCGCCAGCGCCTTGCTGAACAAAGCTGCATCGACGTTGCCCCCGGAAGCAACCGCGATCACGGCATTGCCGTGGATGTCGTCGCGGCGAAACAGCGCCGCCGCCAGGGCAACCGCGCCGCCGGGCTCCAACACCAATTTCAATTGAGTGAATGCCAGCGCCATGGCGTGCAAGGCCTCGTCGTCGCTGACAACCAGCCCCGGCCCACAATGGCGGGCCAGGATTGGAAAGGTGATCTCGCCGGGGCTTGGGGTCAGGATTGCATCGCAGATCGAGCCGGTATCACGGGTGTTTTTCTGGCGCGATCCACATGCCAGCGACCGGCCAGTGTCGTCAAATCCAATTGGCTCAACCGGTCTGGGCCGCAAGTTTGGCGCAACGCCCGCCAAGGCGATCGCGATCCCCGCTGTCAGACCGCCACCGCCACAACAGACCAGAACATCGGCTCGGCTGATACCTTCGACTTTTGCCTGATCGGCGATCTCCAGCCCAACGGTTCCTTGCCCGCAAATGACCATCGGATCGTCGAATGGCTTGATCAACGTCATGCCGCGCTCAACCGAGTATTTTTGCCCCAAAGCCTGCCGCAGGTCATCATTGCGCGGGTGCAGCACGACTTCTGCCCCCAGTGCCCGCGTGTTCGCTATTTTTAGCTCAGGCGCATCGTCGGGCATGATGATGATGGCTTTCACGCCGTAACGCGACGCGGCCAAGGCGACGCCTTGCGCGTGATTGCCAGACGAAAACGCGACGACGCCATTCTTGCGCGCCTTCGCATCCAGCGCCGACAGCGCCGACCAACCGCCACGAAACTTGAAACTGCCGGTGTGCTGCAAATTTTCAGCTTTTACGAACAGCTTTCGCCCGGCGATCTCATCAAGGAACGGCGAAGATAACAGTGGTGTTCGCCGCACGACAGGGGCCAGCCGCTCGTCGGCGGCGCGGATCATCGCGAGGGTGATCATGTGATCAGCGCTAACAATGCGTCAAATCCCGCCAGCGATTCCAGTTCGTCCAGAAACGGCACATGGCCACGATTCGCCACCTGCTGCACGATCAATTGCGGGACCCTGCGCTGCATTTCCGCGACGGTTTCGCGCGACAGGATATTGGAATTTTCGCCACGCAGCACCGCAAGTGGAATGTCTGCGACAGCGTCAAACAGGGGCCAAAGGTCGATTGGTGGAAGACTTGTTGCCGCTTCAAACGCGTCGCGCAGGTGCGGATCATAGTTGATTTTCAGCCCCTCAATCGTTTCCACCCACCAGCGCGAAGCCGCCAACTGCCAGCGCGTTGACGATACGCCGGGGAAATTCGCCGACATCATTTCTGCCATGCCCGCACCGGCCTCGACAAGATTGGCGAATTTTGGATCGCGGCCAAGATGAGTTAGAATGCCGGCAATGCCGTTTGGTTCGACCAGCGGACCCACGTCATTAAACAGCACGCCCGCCAGCCGGTCTTTGGCGAAGGCTGCCAAGGCCAAAGCGATCAGCCCGCCGCGTGAGGTGCCGATGATGGTGACTTTTGGCAGGCTCAAATGGTCGAGCAATGCCAGTGCATCAATCGATTCCTGCACGATCGAATAGTGGCGCCAGTCGGGATCAAAGTCTGATCCGCGACGACCCCGGCTGGTCAAGCGGATGAAGCGGGCTTTATCACGGCGTTTGGCCAATAAATCGTCAAAATCCGACAGGTTGCGCGTCAGACCGGCAAGGCACAGCACCGGCGTGCCGTTGCCTTGGTCGGTATATTCCAGCTTCAGGCCGTCCAGCGTGGTGAAATGCATGGGGCAAGCCTAGAATTTTGCGGTATTCCAACACAAGAGCCAAGTTCAATCCCGATTATTTCACGCGTGAAATATCTTATAAGTATATGATATAGCTACATATAAAAATTCCGTTTACCAGTTGTAAACTACTTTTCGCGTCCTGCCGCCGTCGCAGGCGGAAATATTGCCGCTGGGCCAAATGTTTGGCACCCGTCGCGACCTCGCTGAATAAATAAATACCGACCGGTCGGTGCAGATTTGAACGCAGTTGATCCTCCGGTCGGGCAAAGCTGAGCATTGGCGCCGTCGGATATTGCACTGCAACACGCCAATCGGCACCAAATCCATAGCGGGTAAACTGCCCCGTTTGGGGGGCAAGGGGCCGTTTTTGGGGACCTGGAAACGATTTGCGACGATGATTTTGCGAAAAAACGCGCTTTGTTGCAGGTGCGAAGGCAGCAGTTTTGCCAAAGTTGGAAAAAATAACGATTGAGACCCGGCGCATTGGGGATAACATGGACCGACAAAATCAGGAGGTTTTGAAATGGCAGCCCAGCACGGAAGCATCAATTGGACCGAGCTTTGGACCAGCGACGGCAAGGCGGCGCAAGATTTTTACGCCAAGCTCTGCGGTTGGACCTATGAACCCATGCCGGGTTCCGAAGGCAGTTACATGCTGGCAAAACTCGGCGGCGAAACGATTTGCGGGGTATTCGAATGGAAGGACCCGCAATCAGATCGCTGGTTCACGCATTTCACCGTCGATGACACCGACAAAGCGGTTGCAACGGCCTTGGTGGCCGGCGGATCGGTGGTGAAACCGGCGTTTGATATTCCAGGCGTTGGGCGGGTGGCGATTTTGAAGGACAGTAGCGGAACATCAGTTGGAGTCATCAAGCCGGAATAAGGTCACCGCCAATCATTCAACCCAGACATTGACGCGCGGCAAGCCACGGGCATCGCGCTCGGCATCTACAACGGTCTGGACGAATTCGGTTTTGGCGCGGGTATAAGCATCACGGTCATCGCGGAATTCGATGGCAAGTCGGTCTTTCAATGCGCCATAAGCACGCGCTTGATCGGGGTGGGCCAATAATTGGTCGCGCATCAGTCGCTCATGTGCAAAGTCCCAGTCAGATTCTGCAAGTATGTGCAAATGCACTAAGGGCTGGTCGGCCACGAGTTCCTTGCGCAGATACAGCCGGTTGCGCATTCCCGACTCGGCGATTGCGTAACCCAAATCGGCAAGAAGACGCAGTTTTTCTTTGGCCATCGGCAAGGCTGCCACTTTCGCCAAGATGTCGATGATTGGTTTGGCTTGCAGGCCGGGGATGGCGGTGCTGCCGAAATGTTCGATGGCGAGAAACGGCAGGGCTTTCAGGTGTGCGCGTTCGTATTTAAACAGCGCTGGCCAAGCGGGATCATAGGGCACGACAACGATTTTCCCCGGCAACACCTCACATATTCTCCGGCTGCGCCATGCCGGTGACGTGATAGCCGCCATCGACGTAGATGATGTCGCCGGTGGTACAGGCGCCCATGTCGGACAACAGGTAAACGGCGGCGTTGCCGACGGCTTCCAAAGTCGCATTTGCCCGCAACGGCGCATTGATTTCGGTGGTGCGATAGGTTTTGCGGGCACCGCCGATGGCGGCACCGGCAAGCGTGCGCATCGGGCCGGGGCTGACGGCGTTGACGCGGATGTGGTCGGGGCCAAGGTCGTTGGCGAGGTAGCGCACGGCGCTTTCCAGCGCCGCCTTTGCCACACCCATGACGTTGTAACTGGGCATTACCCGCTGCGAACCGAGGAAGGTCAGGGTGATGATCGAGCCGCCATGCGGCATCAGATGCGCGGCGCGTTTGGCCAGATCGACCAGGCTGAAACAGGATATGTCCATCGAATTGAGGAAATTGGCGCGGGTGGTGTTGATGAACCGCCCGGTCAATTCTTCCTTGTCGGAATAGGCGATGGCGTGGACCAGAAAGTCGATTTGCCCCCATTCGTCGCGCAATGTCTTGAATACACGGTCAAGCGAGGCTTCGTCTTGCACATTGGCGTCGATGACAATCTTTGCGCCAATGCTTTGCGCCAAAGGCTGCACCCGTTTGCCGAAATTGTCGCCCTGAAAGGTGAAGGCCAGTTCTGCGCCTTCGCGGTGCAACGCCGAGGCAATGCCCCAGGCGATGGATTTCTCGTTGGCGACCCCCATGACAAGGCCGCGTTTACCGCTCATCAAACCCATATTTTCACCCGTGATATTTGCTCATCGCCAAGGTCGCGTTGGTGCCGCCAAAGCCGAAGGAATTGGAAATCAGCGTATCGTGGCCCGCATTATCGACCCGCGTTGTGGCGATTTCTTCGGGTTTGATTTCGGGGTCGAGGTCAAACACGTTGGCCGAAGCGGCGATGAAATCATCCTTCAGCATCAACAGGCAATAGATCGCTTCCTGCACGCCGGTCGCGCCAAGGCTGTGGCCGGTGAGCGATTTGGTCGAGGAGATTGGCGGGGTATTGCCTGTCCCAAACACCCGGCGCACCGCCTGCACTTCGGTCACATCGCCTGCGGGTGTGGAAGTGCCGTGGGCGTTGATATAGCTGACGCGGCGGTTGCCGATGGTG
>JANMOK010000098.1:0-2103 GCA_031369165.1 Paracoccaceae bacterium | reverse complement strand
CCACGCGATCCCCAACACATGGCACCAGATGGGGGTGATCCTGTCGGCGACCGATGCGTTGAACTGGCAGGGGAATTTGCTGGGGCGTAAACCAGCGGAATTGACGGCGGGTTTGGGCGAATTGGAGGCACCATCCAGCGTGGTTTTCCTGCCCTATCTTTCCGGGGAACGCACGCCGGTCAATGATGCGAATATTCGCGGCGCATTCATCGGTTTGGAGCATGTGACCGGCGCGCAGGATATGACGCGGGCGATCTTGAATGGTGTGGCCTTTGCTTTCCGGGATTCGCTGGAAGCTTTGAAAGTTGCGGGCACGTTGCCTGCACGTGTGACTGCGGTTGGCGGTGGAGCGAAATCGCGGTTGTGGTTGCAGGCGATTGCAACCGTCTTGAACTTGCCCGTCGACGTGCCCGCCGATGGCGATTTTGGAGCTGCTTTTGGCGCGGCGAGGCTGGGGATGTTGGCGGCAACTGGGCTTGATCCGCTGGTAACTTGCATGCCGCCGAGCATCGCTGAAACCATTGATCCAAACCAAGCGTTGCGACCGGCGTTTGAGGCTGGTTATCAGCGTTACCGTAAACTTTACCCTGCAATCAAAGGTATCTGACCATGAGCACCGGCTTTTTTGGCGACATCGGCCCGATCACATACGAAGGCCCTGACAGCAGCAATCATTTGGCCTATCGGTTCTATAACAAGGACGAGATGGTTGCAGGCAAACGCATGGAAGATCACCTGCGCTTTGCGGTGGCCTATTGGCATTCGTTTGCCTGGCAAGGTGGTGATCCGTTTGGCGGCCAGACGTTTTTGCGGCCTTGGTTTTACGACACGATGCAAGCGGCAAAGCTGAAGGCCGATGTGGCGTTTGAGATGTTCACCACTTTGGGGGTGCCGTTCTATTGTTTCCACGACGCCGACGTGCGGCCGGAAGGAGCAGATTTTGGCGAGAACACCAAGAACTTGAACGCCATTGTCGATCATTTCGAGAAGAAGCAAGCTGAGACGGGCGTTGGGCTGTTGTGGGGCACAGCGAACCTGTTTAGTCACCGCCGTTATATGTCGGGCGCTGCCACCAATCCGGACCCGGATGTGTTCGCTTTTGCTGCGGCGACGGTGAAGACCTGTCTGGATGCGACGCATCGGTTGGGCGGGGCGAATTATGTTTTGTGGGGTGGGCGTGAAGGCTATGAGACGCTGCTCAATACCAACCTGAAACGCGAGATGGATCAGGCGGCGCGGTTTTTGCACATGGTGGTCGAGTATAAGCACAAGATTGGTTTCAAAGGCACGATCTTGATCGAACCAAAGCCGCAGGAACCGGCCAAGCACCAATATGATTATGACGTGGCGACGGTGTTCGGGTTCTTGCAGCGTTATGGGCTGGAAAAGGAAGTGAAGCTGAACATCGAGCAAGGCCACGCCATTTTGGCCGGGCATTCGTTCGAGCACGAGCTGGCGTTGGCCGGGGCTTTGGGGGTGTTTGGCTCGATTGATATGAACCGCAACGATTATCAGTCCGGTTGGGACACCGACCAGTTCCCCAATAATGTGCCGGAAATGGCGCTGGCATTTTATCAGGTGCTGCTGAATGGCGGGTTCAAAACCGGCGGCACCAATTTCGATGCGAAATTGCGGCGGCAATCGCTGGATCCGCAGGATTTGTTGATCGGGCATATCGGTGGCATGGATTGTTGCGCGCGCGGGTTGAAAGCGGCGGCGAAGATGGTGGCCGACAAGGCTTTGTCGGGGCCGTTGGAGCAGCGCTATCGGGGTTGGGATGATCCGGCGGCGAAAAAGATGTTGGCGGAATCAAGTTTGGAGGCGATTGCTGAGCGGGTTGTAAAGGACGCGATCAACCCGCAGCCGGTCAGTGGGCGGCAGGAATATCTGGAAAACGTGGTGAACAGGTATGTTTGAGGGGTGCTTTCACGCGTGAAATATGGCGTAAGATGTTGATATAGAGCGATAAAAAAGTTCATATTAACTGAAAATTTGCTAGTTTGCAAAGCCTCATCCGGCGCATTCGCGCCACCTTCTCCACGCGGTGGAGAAGGGAGGTTGTGCGCTGCAACATGGCCAAGCGTCGGCAATCCATAGGGGGTA
>JANMOK010000097.1:0-1898 GCA_031369165.1 Paracoccaceae bacterium | reverse complement strand
CATTGACCGGCTGTTTGGTGAAAAGCTGGAGGCGCTCACCGATCCGCTCGATCCAGGCTTTGGCTTTGATCTCATCCGGCTTTCCGCAACCTTTGTGGAGCGCAGCAGTGATGGCGTCACCGACCTGGATTCCAGCACCAGTGAAAAGGCCGAAATCGTGGTAAATCCGCCCAGGATTCCGGTCATCAAAAACGCGGGTAATCGTGCATCTGCTGCACGTTCAAACAACAAAACCGCCAACACTCCCATCACAAACGACCCTGCTACATTGACCGCCGCCGTTCCCCACGGAAACCCCGGCCCGAGCAGCCGCAATGCCGCCAGACTGGTCAAATAACGCAGTGCCGAGCCGATTGCCCCGCCAAGTGCCACCCATAGAATTGTCATGCGCCCATTGGCCGAAGGGGCGGCCCTTTGTCAAGCCGCGCCCCTGTTCGTGCGACGATTCAGACCAGATGCGCGTGCAGGGTTATTTCACATTTCAACAGCCGCGAAACCGGGCAGGTCTTTTTGGTATTCTCAGCGATTTCCGCAAACTTCTCATCAGTACATCCCGGCACTTGAGCATGGCAATGCAGGTCGATCCGGTTGATCGTTGCCGCGCCATCAACTGTATCAAGTGATACCGTCGCGCTGGTTTCGATCTCCTTGGCAATCGTGCCATTGGTCGCCAATCCACCCGACAAAGCCATCGAGAAACACGCTGCATGCGCTGCGCCAATCAATTCCTCCGGGTTCGTCCCCGGCTCCTGTTCAAAGCGCTTGGAGAAATTATACGGCACGTTTTTCAACGCACCGCTTTCGCTGGAAACAACGCCCTTGCCGCGTTTCAAGTCACCTTCCCAAAAAGCCATACCAACCCGTCGCATGATGTTCTCCAACTGCCTAAAAACCAGCGTTTTGGGCCCCCTGAAACGTTTCAGAATGCACCCGATTCCCCCGATATTTGCCGCTTTTTTGCGGAAGTGTGCAAGTACATAGTAGGGTGGGATTCATCGCACCATCTAACGTTGCATCAAACGGAAACGGCCAAAAATTGCCTTAATACTCATGAAATATTGGTCACACTACACGGCTCTCGGTAATTTTGGGGTGAATTGCCATGCTTGGAAGGCGTCTGGGGGGTGGGATCGCAGGAGATGGCGGATAGCATCGAAGCCGGTTCGGAAGCAGGATTTGGCGTAATAGCCGTGGGATTTTGCGGCATGGCTTTTGGGCCAATGATCAGAGCAGCGGTGCGGCTGGCGCAGGCGGATGACAAAGGGAATATCGTTTGTGATCAACCAGTTGAACCAGTCTTCGCTGACGAACTCGCGATCCGCAAGCAACAGGCCGATCCGCGCCTTGCCGAAGATCGCAATGAAGCGCTGCATCAAGGCGATACGCGCGGGCGTGCTGGAATTGCCTTTATACCCAAGCTGCGTCCACATCAGCGGGATGCGGTGACACCGGCTCGAAAGCGCCAGAACCAGCATGTTCACCTCGGTCTTGCCAACCGCCCAGTTCGTGCGGTCAAGGCACAAAGTCCACGGCCCTTTGGGCCCGGCCATCCCCGCAAGCAGGCCCGCTGACCAATCCCGATCCAGATGAACATGCTGGTAAAACCGCTGCAACCGCCGATAGGTCGAGGCCACCAGCGCCGCCCCGCCGCGCTCGCAGGCCACATGGCCGAGATAGACCGTTCGCGCACTGATAACCCCGGATATCAGCATGCATAAGGTCTGTGCACGCGGCTTGCTCACGGGCAATCGCGCCTTTAACCTGTCAAAGAGGGCAGTGAACGGATGTGGCTCCTTGGAATTCTCCCGCCAAAGGTGAATCCCCATAAAACCACCCTTCACTGCTCTCAGCCAGTCACTGTCGTGCAGTGTGGAATATTGGTTAATGCCAAACTGTAT
>JANMOK010000085.1:0-6758 GCA_031369165.1 Paracoccaceae bacterium | reverse complement strand
ACTTCGCCATCGATCTGATCATGGACGGCGGCAAATGCGTCGGTGTGATCGCGCTGTGCATGGATGACGGCACGATCCACCGCTTTCGCGCCAAGGCGTTGGTGCTGGCGACCGGTGGTTACAGCCGCTGCTACTTCACCGCGACCTCCGCCCATACCTGCACCGGCGACGGCGGCGGCATGGTCGCCCGCGCCGGCCTGCCCTTGCAAGACATGGAATTCGTCCAGTTCCACCCGACCGGCATCTACGGCGCCGGGTGTCTCATCACCGAGGGAGCGCGCGGCGAGGGCGGTTATCTGACCAATTCCGAGGGCGAGCGCTTCATGGAGCGCTACGCCCCGACCTACAAAGACCTCGCCAGCCGCGACGTGGTTTCGCGCTGCATGACCATCGAAATCCGCGAAGGCCGCGGCGTCGGCCCGCTCAAGGACCACATCCACCTCAACCTCAACCACCTGCCACCAGAGGCGCTGGCCGAACGCCTGCCCGGCATCAGCGAAAGCGCGAAAATCTTCGCTGGCGTTGATGTTACCAAAGCCCCGATCCCGGTACTGCCGACCGCACATTACAACATGGGCGGCATTCCAACCAACATATGGGGGCAGGCGCTGAACCCGACCGAGGCCGAGCACGACCGCATTCAACCCGGCCTCATGGCCGTGGGTGAAGCAGGTTGCGCCAGCGTCCACGGTGCCAACCGCCTTGGCTCCAATTCGCTCATCGACCTTGTGGTCTTTGGCCGCGCCGCCGCGATCAAGGCCGGCGAGATTGTCGATCCTAAGGAACCAAACCGCCCGCTCAACACGCCGTCCATCGACAAAGCGATGACCCGCTTTGACCAATTCCGCCACGCCAATGGGTCGATTCCAACCGCTGAACTGCGGCTGCGCATGCAAAAAGCCATGCAAACCGACGCCGCCGTTTTCCGCACCGACAAAACCTTGGCCGAAGGTGCGCAGAAAATGACCGCAATCGCCGATCAACTAGCCGACATCCAAACCACCGACCGCTCGCTGATCTGGAATTCCGATCTGATGGAAACGCTGGAACTTGCCAACCTTATCCCCAACGCGCTGGCTACCGTCGTATCCGCCGCCGCCCGCAAGGAATCGCGCGGTTCGCACGCCCACGAAGACTACCCCAAACGCGACGACATCAACTGGCGCAAACACACGCTGGCCACTGTCGACGGCTCCAAAGTCACGCTGGCCTACCGCGACGTTCACCTGACCCCCCTTACCAGCGAAGCCGACGGCGGCATTGATTTGAAACGCATAGCGCCAAAGGCAAGGGTGTATTGAGATGAAGCGAATAATTCCAATCACCCTCCTCCTCGCCGCCTGCACCGCCAAAACCGACCCGATGCCATACCTCAATTCCACCCAGCGCGCCTGTTTGGCGCAGGTGAAAACCGCGGTTCGCTTGCGGGAAGGCGAACAGGCGATGCTTTACATCAATCGTGCGGGAAATTTTACCGGCACAGTCACCAAAGGCGGTTTTACCCGCTATGAACTGGATCCAGCGCCCTTTGATGATTGCGTTGCGCAAGCGACAAGACAGCAAAATATGACCGGCCTAACCGAAATTGCCCCCGGAATATTCCTCGACGCCGCTGATAAGGCGTTGTGGGAAACTCTCACCGCAACGCAACGCGAACGTGCCCTGATTTTCATTGCGAACGGTGGCACAATTCAATCGTCGCTGCTCGAAACCTGAAACGCGAAACCTTTTCATGACCATGATTGCCAACATTCCAAACAACTCGACCTTGCAAGCTCCGCAACCTGCGCCGCGTTTCCCAGTCATGGGCCCGGTCAATTACCATACGGTCCTGCAAGGCTTGCATCAAACCCGTATGCCAAATTGGTATCTGGAAATCGGCACGGCCACGGGGTCCAGTCTGGCATTGGCGCAGGCGAAAAGCATTGCCATTGATCCCAGGTTTTCGATCAGCTCCAATGTATTGGGCAAAAAGCCGCAAATTCACTTGCTGCAAATGACCAGCGACCAATTCTTTGCCGAGGAAATCGCGGCGCAGCTCAACGTGAAAATTGACCTTGCCTTTCTGGACGGCATGCACCTGTTTGAATTTCTGTTGCGAGATTTCATCGGCACCGAAAAAATATCGAACCGCGACGGGATGATCATGTTGCACGACTGCTGCCCGACGTCTTTCGTTATGGCGCAGCGCGGTCGGGCGTCGGAAGGCCGCAAGGCGTGGACCGGTGACGTTTGGAAACTGGTCCCGATCCTGCGCAAATACCGTCCAGACCTGACTTTGCAGACCTTGGATTGCCTGCCAACCGGCCTGGTCCTGATAACCGGACTTGACCCCGGCAATCGCGTTCTTGAAAACACTTATCAACAAATATTGGCCGAATTCTCCACAATGAAACTGGACCACGCCAGTTTGCCAATGCTGCTGGAAAGCCTCAAAATGGAATCGTCGGCCGAATTTTCCAAATACGAAACGTTCATTCGCACCAAAAGTTTACCCAAGAAACTGCTGAGAAAATTTTACAAATTCTGGTGGCAGTAATACTACGGGACAGCCAACGATCACGGGAAACTCTCATGAACAAATATTCCGCAACTTTGCTGATCGTCGCTGTTTCCGCCTGCGAAACGACGCCGCAAATCTACACAAACGCCCAAGCCATCGACCTGTGCGAGGACAAAGCCCGTTCTGCAGCAGGGCCAAGGGGTGAAGCAGAATTTGGCTTTGGCACCGAAGGCACATCAGCCGGCCTGTCACTGAGTTTTGATGAAAGCTTCCTGCGCGGTCGCGACCCCAATATTGTTTACACCGAATGCCTAGACCGGTTGCGCCAAAACGGGCAAATCGTGGAAGCCGCAATTTAACGTGTCAAAAACCGCCCTGACCACGCCGCAAGACGCTGCGCAGGCCGATCCGGCTGCCGCGTTCCCAACGATGGGGGACACACATTATCTGGAATTTCTGAAGTTCCTGCATGCCAGCCGGAAACCCGATTGGTATCTTGAAATCGGCACGGCGACGGGGCAGAGCCTCGAACTTTCCTCGGCCCGCTCGATTGCCATCGACCCGGCGTTCAACATCCGCCGCAACATCCATGCTGGCAAGCGCGAACTGCATTGCTTCCAGATGACCAGCGACGCATTTTTTGCCGCCGGTGCCGCCGAAAGACTCGGCGCCAAAATCGACCTCGCCTTTCTCGACGGCATGCATCTGTTCGAGTTCCTGCTGCGCGATTTCATCGGCGCCGAAAAAATCAGCCGTCCCGACGGCATGATCGTCCTGCACGATTGCGTGCCGATGTCGTTTGTCGCCGTCGAGCGGGAGTGGGACAAGTCTCGCACCCGGCAGTGGACTGGCGATGTCTGGAAAATCCTGCCGATCCTGCAGCAGCACCGCCCCGACCTGACAATTCAGATCGTCGACTGCCCACCGTCGGGCTTGGTGCTCATAACCGGCCTTAACCCCGAGAGCCGGGTTCTGGCGGAAAACTACCAAGCCATTGTCGCCAATTATACCGGGTCCGATCCCGACGATGAAACCCTGCCCGAATTTGTCGCCAGTCTGCGCCTGACCGATGCCCGCAGCCTGGTAGTTGCGAATGTCCCGGTCGCTGCACAGAAGCCAATTCGCCTGGCCATCAAGATTCCCGCCAAGCGCCGACTGATGGCCGCCCATTCTGGCGAGTTCCACTTCGCCAACTCGCTGGCCGAGGCGATGCGGAAACGCGGCCACCAGAGCCGGATTGACTGTCTGAACGTCTGGTCCAAGACGCGACGGGATGGCGACGTCGAATTGCTTTTGCGGGGCGGACGTCCAGCCGACGGCCAGCGCCGCAACCTGTCGCTGATGTGGGTATTGTCGCATGGCGAAACGGTATCGCCCGAGGAACTGGCCGGCGCCGAACATGCCTTCGTCTCGTCGGTCGTATTTGCAAAACAGCTCGACGACGGATCGGGCCAGGTTTCGCCGCTGCTGCAATGCACCGATGCCGACCGTTTTTCGCCCGGCATGGCCGATCCTGCCCTGGCCAGCGAAATCCTGTTTGTCGGCAACGCCTATCCCGACCGACGCGATACCGGCATCGTCACCTCGGCCCTGCGGACCGGCCGCGAGCCTTCGGTCTGGGGCCGACTCTGGGGTCATATACCGTCCCGGTGCTGGAAGGGAACGCTGATTGCCAACACCGACCTCGGCCGCCACTACGCCTCGGCCGGCGTCGTCCTCAACGACCATCACATTTCCATGCGTGACGCCGGTTTCGTCAACAACCGCATCTTCGACGTGCTCGCCTGCGGCACCCCGATCATCAGCGACCGTGTGGCCGGTTTGCCGCCGGAACTGGCCGACTACGTCTATTTCGCCGACACCGACGAAGACCTCGGCACCTGCCTCGACGCCGCCCTCAGCGAAAGCGCCGCCCGTCGCGAAGACCGCCGCCAGTTTGCGTCCTATATCCATGAACACCACAGCTTTGACGCCCGCGCCAAGGTCATCGAAGCCAAGGTGCTGGAGCTCCTCGACAACCCGAAAGCCGTTTGAATGGTCGAACTCACCCTCCCCAAGAACTCCCGCATCACCCAGGGCAAATCCTGGCCCAAGCCCGAGGCGGCGAACGTCCGGGCCTTCCGCGTCTACCGCTGGAACCCCGACGATGCCGCCAACCCGCGCATCGACACCTACTGGCTCGACATGGACACCTGCGGCCCGATGGTGCTCGACGCGTTGATCAAGATCAAAACCGAGATCGACCCGACCCTGACCTTCCGCCGCTCCTGCCGCGAAGGCATCTGCGGTTCCTGCGCGATGAACGTCGATGGGGTCAACACGCTGGCCTGCATCTGCGGTTCGGATGAGATCAAAGGCGACATCCGCATCTACCCACTGCCGCACATGCCCGTGGTCAAGGACCTGGTCCCCGACCTGACCCAGTTCTACGCCCAGCATGCCGAGGTAAAGCCGTGGCTCGAAACCAAAACCGAAACCCCGGCCATCGAATGGAAACAATCCGTTGACGACCGCAAGAAACTCGACGGTCTTTACGAATGCGTCCTCTGCGCCTGCTGCTCGACCGCCTGTCCCAGCTATTGGTGGAACGGCGACACCTACCTCGGCCCCGCCGCCCTGCTGCACGCCTACCGCTGGATCATCGATTCACGCGATGAGGCCACCGAAGACCGCCTAGAAGCGCTGGACGACCCCTTCAAACTCTACCGCTGCCACACCATCATGAACTGCGCCAAGACGTGCCCGAAAGGGCTCAATCCCGCGAAGGCGATTGCCGAGGTGAAGAGGATGATGGTGGGGTGAGGGGCGCTAAGGCCGTGACAACTCAATCAATTCCCGCGCCAACCAAACCGTGCGATAGGAACCGTGCTCTTCCAAAACGCCAACACTTTTAAGCTGCCGCAGCAGGTTTCTCGCCGCCGCATCGGTGATGCCCAGCCTTTTCACTACCGCTTTCGGCGTCACCGCCGGAACTTCAAACAACATATCCACGAGCATCAGTATATTGGCCGAACGACTGATCTGCGTCGCCCTATTACGAAAATCGTTTTGCAAATCGACCATCTTGCCAATCAAACCCGCCATGTGTTGGCAACTTCGGGTCAATGATTGCAAGAAAAACCTGATCCAATTCGTCCATTCGCCCTTGGCCGAAACATTGTACATCAAGTCAATATATTGGTCTTTGTGCCGGTCAAGATCAGGGCTCATATACAGAACCGGAATATCCAGCATCCCTTCGGAAATCGACATCAGCGAAATAAGCATTCGTCCGACACGGCCATTCCCATCTCCGAATGGATGAATCGTCTCGAATTGATAGTGCGCCAAAGCCAAGTCTATCAGCGGCGAAGTCCCCGATTTATCTGCCCGATTCAGGTATTTTTCCAGATCGGCTATGCAGGGTAGCTTCTCGCTCGGCGGCGGTGGAATGAACCGCGCCGTCTCCAGCCTTGTTCCGCCAACCATGTTCTGATTGCGGGCAAATTCGCCCGGCGTTTTGTCGTGCCCGCGCACACCTTCCAACAGCCGTGCATGCGCACCGCGCAGCAATCGCCCCGACAACGGAATATTACTCAGCTCCGTCAAAGCCCAATTCAAGGCGCGAATGTAATTGACGACTTCGTGTGCTTCCGAACCCAAGCCTTTGCCAACTTCGGCCGCCTCCAGAACCAGTTCATCCGCCGTCGTATGCGTGCCTTCCATTGCTGATGAGGTTTGCGCTTCCAGTCTTTGCAACGGTCCGATCAGAATGAACGGATTCAAACCAGGTATCCGGCTTGCGCCGCGCAACTCGCCAATGGCGATACCCGCAATCGCAAGATCAAGCGCGAAGTCCGCCAAGTTGATTTCCGGCGGCAACGGATTGGGCAAAAATGCTTGCGCATTGTGCTCCGTCGGAACTAGTCGGCCGGCCGGTGAATTGGTGAAATCCGCGCTGCGCAATTTATAGCCTTTTTGCATTTGCCGGGTAAGATTTATAGTCAACCCTCGCTTTACTATAAATCTCGTACCCCAATTGCAAGTTTTCTATAGAATCCAAGTTAATAATCCCTCACCCCATCTCCCCCGCAAAAAACCCCTCCGCACCCACAACCTCCCGCAGCCGTTTCCCCTCGATCAACCAAAACCGATTCCCGACATTGCGCACGAAACTGCGGTCGTGCGACACCAGCAGGCACGCCGCGCCGTTGGCCAGCAATTCCCCCTCTAGCGCCTCCTGCCCCTCGATATCCAGATGGTTGGTCGGCTCGTC
>JANMOK010000069.1:0-15025 GCA_031369165.1 Paracoccaceae bacterium | reverse complement strand
TGACCTTGTGGCTGGGGTCGTCGATCAGCCGCAGGTAAGGCACGATGTCGGCAGCGGGCCAGCGGCGCTGCATCAGTTTTTCGCGGGCATCGGTGGAATCGTTTGATGCCCGGATCGTGAGCACCACTTCATCGACGTTGGAAACCGCCACCGCAAGTCCGCAAAAGATATGGCTGCGTTCGCGCGCCTTGCGCAGTTCAAAGGCGGTGCGGCGGGCGACAACTTCTTCGCGGAAAGTCAGGAAGGCGGTGAGAAAGCGCTTCAGGTCCAATTGTTCGGGTTTGCCGCCGTTCAACGCCAGCATGTTGCAGCCAAACGAGGTTTGCAGCGGGGTGAATCGATACAACTGGTTGAGCACCACGTCAGCCGTGGCATCGCGTTTCAGTTCGACAACAACACGCACGCCAAAACGATCGCTTTCGTCTTGCACATGGCTGATGCCCTCGATCTTTTTGTCTTTGGCCAAATCGGCGATTTTTTCGACCAGCGTTGCTTTGTTCACTTGATAGGGGATTTCGGTGAAGACGATGGCCATACGGTCTTTGCGGATTTCTTCCATCACCGAGCGGGCGCGGATGATGACCGAACCGCGACCTTCGAGGTAAGCCTTGCGGGCACCTGAGCGGCCTAGAATCAAGGCGCCGGTGGGGAAATCGGGGGCGGGGATGAATTCCATCAGGTCTTCGATAGACAGGTCGGGTTTTTCGATCAGCGCCAGTGTGGCATCGATGACTTCGCCTAGGTTGTGCGGCGGAATGTTGGTCGCCATGCCAACGGCAATGCCGCCAGCGCCATTGACAAGCATGTTGGGAAAACGCGCGGGCAGAACTGTGGGTTCGCGGTCCTTGCCGTCATAATTGTCTTGAAAATCTACGGTATCCTTGTCGATGTCGGCCAAAAGGAAGTCGGCGGGTTTGTCCATGCGCACTTCGGTATAGCGCATCGCCGCTGGCGCATCGCCGTCCATCGAGCCAAAATTGCCTTGGCCGTCGAGCAGTGGCAGGGACATGGAAAAGTCCTGCGCCATTCGCACCAAAGCGTCATAGATCGCCGCATCGCCGTGCGGGTGATATTTACCCATGACATCGCCGACAGGACGCGCCGATTTGCGGTAGGATTTGTCATGCGTATTGCCGGTTTCGTGCATGGCAAACAGAATGCGCCGGTGCACCGGTTTCAATCCGTCGCGCAAATCGGGGATGGCGCGGCTTACAATCACGCTCATCGCGTAATCGAGGTAGGATTTCTTCATCTCCTCTTCGATGGCGATGGTCGGGCCGTCGTGCACGGGCCGGGCAGGCGGTGTGGTGCCGTCCTCGGGAATTTCGGTTTCGTCGGACAAAGGTTTTGCGCCTGTGGTTTTCTACCAGATTTAGTGGATAACTATAGGCGAAATGGCAGTGATGATGCAACACGTGGTGTGGGCTGGCAGTGTCGACGTTGTGATTTTCTGGTCAGACGGGAATCGGAACAATTTTAGCTGTAAGCGACTGATATTCCAAGCTTTACCACAAATACTTCACCTTTGCGCCGCAATTGCCGCGCAGCCTGTAAGTGCGGATTTGGCAGGAGGAATGAAATGTCCCGCACGGATACCGAAAAAATGTTGGTCGGCCATGGCCTGACGACGGCAGAAATCTTGTACCGAATGCCCGATCATCGTTCGATTTTGCAGAGCTATCTCTGGCAGGAATACGATCTGGCACCAGAATTTCCCGGCCTGCACAAGTTCATCCGCTTTTGGCGCGATACGCTGGATGGTCCGCTGCATTCGGTGCGTTATACCCATTGCCACCTGATCCGGCCGGGTGAATGGCGCAATGTCAGGGGCGAGTTTGTCGTGCACTAGCGCGGCTAGAACGGGATTTCGTCGTCCACATTCGCGCGACCACCACTGGCGGGAGCATAGTCGTTGCCGCCGTTGTCGTTGCTTGCACCGCGCGAACCGGCGTTGCCGCTGGGGCCATCGAGCATCGTCAGCGTGCCACCGAAGTTTTGTAGGACAACTTCGGTTGTATAGCGGTCGGCACCCGATTGGTCTTGCCACTTGCGGGTTTGCAAAGCGCCTTCGACATAGACCTTCGAGCCCTTTTTCAAATATTGCTCTGCAATCCGCACCAGATTGTCATTGAAAATGGCGACCGTGTGCCATTCAGTCTTTTCCTTGCGCTCGCCGGTGGTTTTGTCTTTCCAACTTTCCGATGTGGCAATGCGGATGTTGCAAACTTTACCGCCGTTCTGAAATGTGCGCACTTCGGGGTCGGCGCCAAGATTGCCGATCAGGATCACTTTGTTCACGCTTCCGGCCATGGCTGTTCTCCGACTGATTCCAAGTTTGTGACGTTAACCATATCGCTCGTGAAAGGTAAAATTGTAGTTAAAGGAAAATGGCTCTATAAGGCTGCGGATGGGTTGGGGGGATTTCGTGACGGCGTTGCGCTTTGCCATAATATTCGCTGTACTGGCTTGTCCTGCGAATGCCGGGTCGTTGTTTGGCCACGGCGGCAGCACCGACCGCTACAAGTCTTTGTTGGAAGGGCGTTTGCAGGACCAATATAACCAGCCGGAAACGGAAGACGAAGTTTTGGATGCGCTGGCGGTTTCCATCAATCCTGGCCCGTTCAAGGACATGGCGCGTGAGGCGGCGGAAAAGCATGGGGTGCCGGTCAGTTTGTTTTATCGGCTGGTAAGGCAAGAATCGGGGTGGAATCCGAACGCGGTTTCCAGCAAAGGGGCAATAGGATTGGGGCAATTGATGCCGGTAACGGCGCAACGATTGGGCGTTGATCCGCATGATGCCGGCGAGAATCTGGAAGGTGCGGCGCGGTATTTGAGCCAACAATATCGGCGGTTTGGCTCGTGGCGGCTGGCCTTGGCGGCCTATAATGCCGGACCGGAGGCGGTTGAAAAGTATGACGGTATTCCGCCTTATCAGGAAACCGAGAATTATGTTCGGGTTATCCTTAACGAATCCTGAATCCGCTTGCATTTGATCCCGTTTTGTTCTCAGTCTTGGCTTGGTTAATTCCCGCCTTCCACCTATATGCCACCTTTGGGCAGGAGCTGTTGATTTGGCTGAGCAGAAATTCATCGAGATCAGGGGTGCGCGGGAGCACAATCTGAAGAATATCAACGTCGATATTCCGCGCGACAAACTTGTGGTTATCACTGGGTTGAGCGGCTCGGGCAAGTCTTCGCTGGCGTTTGATACGATCTATGCCGAAGGGCAGCGGCGCTATGTCGAATCTTTGTCGGCCTATGCGCGGCAGTTTCTGGATATGATGCAAAAGCCAGATGTCGACCATATTTCCGGCCTGTCACCGGCAATATCGATTGAACAGAAAACCACCTCGAAAAACCCCCGCTCGACGGTGGGGACGGTGACCGAGATTTACGACTATCTGCGATTGCTGTTTGCGCGGGTTGGAACGCCATTTAGTCCGGCCACAGGTTTGCCGATTGAAGCGCAGCAGGTCAGCCAGATGGTGGACCGGGTGATGGCGATGGAGGAGGGGACGCGGGCCTATATGCTGGCCCCCTTTGTGCGCGACCGCAAAGGCGAATATCGCAAGGAATTTCAAGACCTTCTGAAGCAAGGTTATCAGCGTGTCAAGGTGAACGGCACCTATTACGAATTGGCTGAAGTGCCGCATTTGGACAAGAAACTGCGGCATTTCATCGACGTTGTGGTGGACCGGATCGTGGTCAAACCGGGGTTGGAAACGCGACTGGCTGATTCGTTTCGCACTGCATTGGATTTGGCCGACGGGATTGCGATTCTGGAGACCGCGCCAAGCGAAGGTGAGCCGGTGCGCACCACATTTTCCGAAAAATTCGCCTGTCCGGTTTCGGGATTCACCATCCCGGAAATTGAACCGCGTTTGTTTTCGTTCAACGCGCCGTTTGGCGCTTGTCCGGCTTGCGACGGGTTGGGGGTGGAGCTGTTTTTTGACGAACGGTTGATTGTGCCTGACGAATCCTTGTCTTTGGCGAAGGGCGCGATTGCGCCGTGGTCAAAAGGGAATTCGCCGATCTATCGGCAAACGATGGACGCAATTGCGCGTCATTTTGGCTTTGATAAGACGCTGCCCTGGCGCGAATTGCCGGAGGCCGCGCGCGAGATTTTGCTTCGTGGCTCGGGTGGCGTGGAAATCAAGTTCCGTTATGACGAAGGCGGTCGGGTTTATGAGGTGAAACGGCCGTATGAGGGCGTCATTCCCAATATGGAACGCCGCTACCGCGAGACCGATTCGGCTTGGTCGCGCGAGGAAATGGAGCGATATCAGAACAATCGGCATTGCGGGGTTTGCAACGGCTACCGGCTGCGGCCCGAGGCTTTGGCGGTGAAAATTGGCGGCATTCACGCGGGCCAAGCGGTGAAAATGTCGATCCGCGAGGCTTTGGATTGGATTGTGGCGGTGCCCAGCGCCTTGTCGGCGCAGAACAACGAGATTGGCCGGGCGATATTGAAGGAAATCCGCGAAAGGCTGGGGTTTTTGGTCAATGTCGGGTTGGATTACCTGACGTTGGCACGCAATTCCGGCACGCTTTCGGGCGGTGAGTCGCAGCGGATTCGTCTGGCCAGCCAGATCGGCTCGGGGCTGACCGGGGTTTTGTATGTGCTGGACGAACCTTCGATCGGCTTGCACCAACGCGACAATGATCGGTTGCTGACCACGCTGAAGAACCTGCGCGACGCGGGCAATACGGTGATTGTGGTCGAGCATGACGAAGAGGCGATTCGCGAAGCCGACCATGTGATCGACATTGGTCCGGGCGCGGGCGTGCACGGCGGCGAAATCATCGCCTTTGGCACGCCGGCGGATATTTGCGCGGCGGAACATTCGGTGACCGGGCAGTATTTGACCGGCAAACGCAAGATTGCAGTTCCATCAAGGCGGCGGATCGGAAATGGAAAAAAAGTAACGATTACCGGTGCTAGTGGCAACAACTTGAAGAACGTCTCGGTCGAATTTCCATTGGGAATTTTCACCTGCGTGACCGGTGTTTCGGGTGGTGGCAAATCGACCTTGACCATTGAAACCTTGTTCAAGACCGCCTCGATGCGGCTGAACGGGGCGCATCAGGTGCCGGCACCGTGCGAGTCAATCAAAGGGTTGGAAGTGCTGGATAAAGTGATCGACATCGACCAATCGCCGATTGGCCGCACGCCACGATCCAACCCTGCGACCTATACCGGAGCTTTCACCCCGATTCGCGATTGGTTTGCCGGGCTGCCAGAGGCCAAGGCGCGTGGGTATAAATCGGGGCGGTTTAGTTTCAACGTCAAAGGCGGGCGCTGCGAGGCCTGTCAGGGCGACGGGCTGATCAAGATAGAGATGCATTTTCTGCCCGATGTCTATGTGACCTGCGAGTCGTGTCAGGGTAAACGATATAACCGCGAAACAATGGAAGTACTGTTCAAAGGCAAAAGCATAGCCGATGTTCTTGACATGACGGTTGAAGATGCCGAGCAGTTTTTCAAAGCGGTTCCGGTGATTCGGGAAAAGATGACGACGCTGATGCAGGTCGGGCTTGGCTATATCAAAGTCGGCCAATCGGCGACCACGCTTTCTGGTGGCGAGGCGCAGCGGGTGAAATTGTCGAAGGAATTGTCCAAACGCGCGACGGGGCGGACGTTATATATTCTGGACGAACCGACGACAGGTTTGCACTTTGAAGATACCAAGAAGTTATTGGAAGTGCTGCATGAATTGGTGGAACAGGGCAATTCGGTGATAGTGATCGAGCATAACCTGGACGTGATCAAAACCGCCGACTGGATTATCGACATAGGCCCGGAAGGCGGTGATGCCGGAGGCGAGATCGTCGCAATCGGCACGCCCGAGCAGATTGTCCGCAATCCGGCCAGCCATACCGGACGCTATCTGAAGACGATTCTGACAACAAATCGCATTGCTGCCGAATAGTTGCCCGATTTCTGCCGCATAGTTGGGTAATCCTGATTACTTGGTGATTGTGTATGCGAGAGTTGCGTTATGGGTACCAATTTAATCTTTTTGTTGTGTTGTGTAGCCGCTGTGTTCGCTGCGATCAATCGCGAGGAAATCAAGGCCGGAAACGTCCCCTCGGTGCTGGATTCAATACATTAGTGTGAGCCTGCGGGTTCAAAGTGGGGCGCCTCTTTTCAATACTGTTTTGCCGAATAATGCAAATAATCTGTTTTCGTTTCATTCATGTTGATGTGATATACTGCTGTACGTGCCGTTGATCTTGTTGCTGGTGTTGGGGGATTATTAGTGGATCGTGACCACAAATTGCGCTTGGTTGGCGCGGAAAACTTGGCATCAGTTTCGCGTGATCCTACTCTGCCGCGCGAGTACCGGCCGCCGGAACATGCTTCACCCGAAGCGATGCTGCGTTGGGCGCGAGCGCAGAGATCCCTTAACAATCTTGCACCGGGAACCGGTGAAGTTGCCAAGACGGCGCAAACGGAATTTGTCTCGCTTGCATTTGCCGCGCTAGGCAAGGGTGGCGCATTCCCGGCAGATTCGGCGCCACTGTCCTACATTCGAAAAGTGAGGCGCGTGAAGGCTTACGTTATTGCCGGTTCTATTGCGCTTGTGCTAGTTGTGGCGGTTCGCGTTGGCTTGGTTTTATTCGGTTCCAATGTGTCGCAGCCAGTGGGCGCGACCACCGAAATGGCGTCGCCTGGAAATAGTGACTTGCAGCTTTCGCTGACTCCAACAACGTTTG
This sequence comes from Paracoccaceae bacterium, assembly GCA_031369165.1. Lineage (GTDB taxonomy): Bacteria > Pseudomonadota > Alphaproteobacteria > Rhodobacterales > Rhodobacteraceae > JANMOK01. The sequence goes on along the minus strand of JANMOK010000069.1, from coordinate 8,308 downwards.
CTGTTGATGGACAATTACCGGCGCAAAGTGGCGAGAAATTTGCCGAAAATTCAATATCCGCGCCGATCACTGGATATTCTCGCAGCAGCAGGTTTGCTCTACTGGGGCAGGCCGTACAAATGGCCGAGCCCGAATTAACGGTCGCTGCAGACGACAGCGTGGCTTATGCAGTGCCGGTTGCAGCAAAGCTTGACGACGGTACCAAAGCCGGATTGGCCCCCTTAAACGTGGCCGTATTCGATAAATTTGTGCCCCCGGAGCCGGTTCCAAACTTGGTTGCCGGCATCGATAATCCTGGCAAATTTGTCCCGCCAGCGCAGTATTCCCGACAAAATTTGGGTACTGGTGCTGGCGATTTATTCAGGCTGATTTCCGGGCAAGATAGCGCGGCAAATGCAGCAAATTCCGTACAATTGGACGGATTGCTGGCGACCAGACCGTCGATCTATGTGCATCACGGAGTGGGAGTTTCACCGGAAACTGTACGAAAGGTGATGCAGAAACTTTCTGGCGACGGCTATGAAAGCATTTTTCAAGTCGGCGTGCCATTTCGCATTGGCCGGACCAATGTCCGTTTTTATCACAAGGGCGACAAAAATCTTGCCCAAGAAATTGCAGAGTCGGTTATTCCGCTTGTTGACGGGCCGCAATTTACCGCGCCGCGCGATTTTTCGCGGTATTCAAAACCGCCGCGTGCTGGCACGATCGACATTTGGCTGTCCGACAAGGCTTGAGCGGCACAGCATTTCTTGACTTGCGAGCAACCTTCCGGCACGATTTTCCCGAGAGAGCGCAAATGGAGGAATTCGATGCTTGTGCAACATATATTGGCGCAAAAACCGAACGCCGTGATCCTGACCATCCGGCCGGAAAGCAGCGTCAATGATGCTGTGGCAATCCTGGCAGAGAAACGGATCGGCGCGCTGATTGTGACGCGCGATGGCAAAACCATCGACGGCATTTTGTCCGAGAGGGATATCGTGCGCGAACTGGGCAAACGCGGCGTCGGCAGCCTGAACGACAAAGTCTCGGCAATCATGACCAACGCGGTCATTGGCTGCCATCCCGGCGATACTGCCGTTTCCGTGCTGGAAAAGATGACCGACGGCAGATTTCGGCATATGCCAGTTCTGGATCAGGGCCACATGGTGGGGGTCATTTCAATCGGTGACGTCGTAAAGGCGCGGATTGGCGAAGTTGAATCGGAAAACTCTGCCCTTGCGGAAATGATTGCAGGCCATTGATTTTTGGCCAATATACCCGCCGAGTTGTATGGGGCCGGGCGGAGGCGTAGATGAAACGAATAGGGCTGTATCCCGGCACCTTTGACCCGGTAACGCTGGGGCATGTCGATATCATGCGCCGCGCCTGCTCGCTGGTTGACGAGTTGGTTATTGGGGTCGCCATCAACCGCGACAAGGGCCCGCTATTCTCGCTGGAAGAGCGTGTGGCGATGATCGAGGCCGAAGCGCGACCGATTGCCCGCGAGACCGGCGTCAAGATTGTCGCGCATCCCTTTGAAAACCTGCTGATTGATTGCGCGGTAGAAGTTGGCGCTTCGACAATCATTCGCGGCCTGCGCGCGGTGTCAGACTTTGAATATGAATTTCAGATGGTCGGGATGAATCGCGCCTTAAACCATGAAATCGAAACGGTATTCCTGATGTCGGAGGCGGAATATCAGGCAATCGCCTCGCGGCTGGTCAAAGAGATCGCTCGATTGGGCGGCGATGTTTCCCGCTTTGTACCAAAATCCGTGGCACCGCTATTGGCGGCAAAATTCAAGTCGGGCAAAGGTTGAGCCCTTTAACATTTCTTGGCCGCGCATTAGGGATTGGCCGCAAGCAAAAAAAGGAACGACGCATGGTCACAATCAATGACCCCGAAAACACCATTGTCATCGAGTTGAAGAATGGTTTGGTGCATGTGGAATTGCTGCCGGAAGTGGCACCCAAGCACGTGGAGCGGATGAAAATGCTGGTGCGCGGCGGCGATTACGACAATGTCGCGTTCCATCGTGTCATCCCTGGATTCATGGCCCAGACGGGCGACGTGGAAAATGGCAATATGGCAAAAGATTTCAACATTCGCCGGGCCGGGACGGGTGGGTCACAGCACACCGACTTGGCAGCGGAATTTTCGAAACTGCCGTTTGATCGTGGTGTTATCGGCGCAGCTCGATCGTCGGATCCGAATTCGGCCAACAGCCAGTTTTTCATCATGTTCAAGGAAGGCCATTTTCTGAACGGTCAATACACGGTCTATGGCCGCGTCATTGCCGGCATGGAGCATGTCGACAAAATCGCCCGCGGAGAACCGCCCAGCGACCCGGACCGGATGATTTCGGTCAAAGTAGCGGCGGATATGTGATGCAGAAAACGTGGCAAAATTTGCTGGCAATCGCGTTCTGGGCTGTCGCTTCACCAACATTCGCGCAAGAACTTGAGAATATACTGGTCGTCGATGTCGCCGCTTCTGCCGGAGATGGCATTGTTGAAATCGAACTTTTACCAGATTTGGCCCCCAATCACGTCGCCCGCCTCAAAGAACTGGCGCGGGCGGGGGCTTATGACAATGTGGCGTTTCACCGGGTGATTGCCGGTTTCATGGCGCAGACCGGGGATGTCGAATTTGGCAATTTGGAGTCCTTTGCTTCCGGTGGTGCGGGAACCGGCGGATCGGCTTTGCCCAATCTTGCGGCCGAATTTTCCGATGAGCTTTATGTCAAAGGCATCGTCGGCATGGCGCGGGCCAGCGATCCGGATTCGGCCAACAGCCAGTTCTTTATCATGTTGAGCGAATATCCGTCGCTCAACGGGCAATATACCGTTGTAGGTCGGGTTCTGAACGGACAAGATGTGGTTGACCGGATCAAACTTGGCAATCAAGACGCGAATGGGATGGTTGATTCCGATCCTGACTTCATGCGCAGTGTCAAGGTTAAGGCTGACTTGTAATGCGCTGAAAGGGCGGCGTTTTTCGCCCTTTCACTTTCTAAGCTTGACAAGCGCGTGGCGTTTTTTGCCGGCCGTCAGTTTTACAGTTTCGGCGATTTCCGCCAAGACCAGCATGCGACCGGCATCGGCAAGCTGGACGTCATTCACTTTTGCGCCACCATCACTGATCAGGCGCTTTGCCTCTTTCGCCGAAGCCGCAAGTCCAGACTTGACCAGCAAGTGTACAACGGAAATGCCAGCGCCAATTTCGCCCGTATCAAGCTCCAATGTCGGCAGATCGTCACCGATGCCGCCCATTCCAAACACGGCGGCAGCGGTTGCCTGCGCATTGGACGCCGCATCGGCACCGCGCGCCAGTTTTGTCACTTCGTTGGCCAGAATTATTTTGGCTTCGTTGATCTCCGCGCCAGCCAGGTCGCCCAACCGGTCACATTCGGCAATCGGCAACTCGGTGAACAGTTTCAGAAACTTGCCCGTATCGGCATCCGTGGTGTTGCGCCAGAACTGCCAAAAGTCCCAGTTTGGCAATTTCGCTTCGTTCAGCCAAACGGCACCCGAGGCGGATTTGCCCATTTTCGAGCCGTCTGATGTAGTTAGGAGCGGTGTGGTAATGCCAAATACCTGCGCACCGTTAACCCGCCGGGTCAGATCGATACCATTGACAATATTTCCCCATTGGTCGGAGCCGCCCATTTGCAACAGGCAGCCAAAGCGCTGATTAAGTTCCATGAAATCATAGGCTTGCAATAGCATGTAGTTGAATTCAAGGAAGGTCAGGGGCTGTTCACGTTCAAGCCGCAGTTTGACCGAGTCAAAAGTCAGCATCCGGTTGATCGTGAAATGACGGCCAAAATCGCGCAGGAAGTCGACGTAATTCAATTGATTGAGCCAGTCGGCGTTATTGACTTGGACAGCGTCGGTTTTGCCGGTGCCAAAAGTCAAATAGGCCGAGAATACCAAGCGGATGCCTGCCATGTTTTCGCCAATCTGGCTGTCGCTCAGCAACTGTCGCGTTGCATCTTTTCCCGAAGGATCCCCCACGCGCGTGGTGCCACCGCCCATCAACGTGATGGGTTTGTGACCGGTTTTCTGCAGCCAGCGCAGGATCATTATTTGAATCAGGCTGCCGACATGCAGGCTGTCGGCGGTGCAGTCAAAGCCAATATAGGCTGGCACGATTCCTTCAGCCAATGCCGAATCCAGGCCTTCCATGTCGGTGCAATCCTGCAGAAACCCGCGCGTTTGCATGACGTCCAGGAATTCGCTTTTTGGCCGGAAAATCATCGGTTTCATCCATGTTCTGTGCAAGTGCGGCGATGTATAACCGATGAAACGCGGAAGGGAAGCGGCATGGCCATGCTGGATGTCATTGGTTTGATGAGCGGCACGTCGCTTGACGGGGTCGATGCCGCGATGATTACGACCGATGGCGAGACGATTGCCAGTTTTGGCCCCTCGGTTTTTCTGCCTTATTCGCGGGTTGAGCAGGCAACGCTGCAGGCGGCGATGGGCCAATGGCATGACGGCGACACAGCCGTACTGCATGCGGCACGTGACATTGTTCACGACCGCCATCTGGCAGCGATTTCCCGGCTGCCAAATGCCGATCTGCTGGGGTTTCACGGCCAAACCTTGGTGCATGACCCGGCTCACGGACGCACGCATCAGTTGGGCGATGGCGCACAAATTGCCCGTCGCTCTGGGACCCGAACTGTTTGGGATTTCCGCAGCGAGGATATGCGCCAAGGCGGGCAGGGTGCGCCGCTGGTGCCGTTTTTCCATTTCGCCTTGGCAAAGCGGGCGGGCTGGATTGATCCGGTCGCATTCGTAAACATCGGCGGCGTCGCCAATGTGACCTGGCTTGATCCTGCACGTGAAGACCTGTCCGAAGCTACCACAATATTGGCGTTTGATTCTGGTCCAGGCAACGCGCTTATCAACGATTTCATGGTAGAGCGAACCGGGCTTTCGTTCGACAATCAAGGCCGGTTGGCGGCCAACGGAAATGCCGACGCCACGATGGTCAGCAATTGGCTGAGCGACAATTATTTCAAAGAAAGTCCGCCCAAGTCATTGGACAGAAACAGATTTCGATTCGTTTTGGATGATCTGGCGCGTTGCACCACCGAGGACGGGCTGGCAAGTTTGACGCTTTTCACGGCAAGATCCATTGGCCTGGCGGCAAGGCAGTTTCCCCGCCCAATCGATCGGGCAATTGTTTGTGGTGGCGGGCGAAACAACCTTGAAATGTTGCGTCTGCTGAAAAATGAATTCGCCGGGAATGTTCTAACTGCGCAGCAGTGCGGCTTTGATGGCGACATGCTGGAGGCGCAAGCTTTTGCTTATCTGGCAGCACGGGTCGCCAAAGGGTTGCCAACCAGCTCACCGGCAACCACGGGTGCCTTGAAAGCGGTCGTTGGTGGAAAAATTAGCGACACACATTAGCGATATTGAGATTTCGCTAAGGCATTGGCCGTAAGGTCCGATGAGGCAATTGTCTTGGTTTAAGGGCGACTTATGAGCACGCAGTCCGTCTTGGAAAAAATGATTTTGGCGGCAAAAACCAAAACCAAACCGAATCCGATCATTTCTTTGGCCGCATCCGCCGCGGAAAGCGCTGCCAGCAAAGGCACCGGCCGCAAGCTCAATTTGCGGGCAAGTGCCTTGACGCAAAGCTGTGAAATCTTGCCTTTGGACAAGGCCTTGGGCAGTTTGCCGCCCGAGGGAATGTTCGCAGTTCTGACCGATGCAAAAGGCGGCTTGGCCGGGTTTCTGCGTCTGGACATGGCTTTTGTTGACGGAATGATCGAGATTGCAATCGGTGGCGACGCTTCGCCACGCATGGCCCGCTCTGACCCACAGAGTACCAGCATCAGTGGCCGCATCTGCAATCCGATCGTAAACAACTTTCTGGAAACGTTTGATAGCTGCCTGCAAACTTTGGAGAATGGTATTGGCATAGGTGTCATCAAGGTCAGCCATCTTGTGGCAGATCAAAATGAGCTGAGCTATGTCATGACCAATACCGAATATCTTTGCCTGGCATTAGACTTTGACATTGGAGACAAGGGTCGTGGCGGGCTGGTTTCGTTGGGCATTGCTTTGCGCAACATTGCAGGTGCCGAGAAGAATTCGATCGCTGATGAACACAAGAAAGTTGCTGAAGGCCTGCGCTGGCAAAAAGAGCTGTTCAAGTTTGCCAACGAGCTGGAAATCGAAACCTTGGGAATTCTGGACCGGTTTCCAATGCCTTTGGACGACATTCGCCGGTTAAAGCTCGGCGACGTTATCGCTTTGCCCAATGCAAGGATCGACCGGATCAGGCTGGAATTTCGGCGGCAGGAAGAGGCAAATCTACTGCTTGCTCAGGGTGAACTTGGCATCGCTCAGGGGAGAAAGGCCTTTCGCTATCATGGGCGCAAGGTTCCGACACAATCGACGTCGCCGGCGCATGACGACGAAGGCGGTGAGTCAATCTTCTTCGACGATGAGCAAAGTTAGTTCGCCGCTTTCTTCCAGTTTGCGAATGGCTTTGATAATTTCGGTTTGGGCGACGTCGGAATCCTGGGCCTTTATGTCGCCAAGTTCGGTAAGCGCCTCGTTCATCTGGTCGGCAAGCCGGCTTGAAATGTTTCCAAGGATCATTTCCTTCACGGCGGGCGCATTCTGCTCGGCTCCGCTCAAGGCTCTGAGCAATACACCCTGGTCCACCGCGCGGGTGATTTTTGCAATGTCGCGTTTGTCGATGCGTTTGGCGATATCGACAAAGGTAAACATTTGGCGGCGCACATCGTTTGAGAATGCTGGATTGGAATTTTCCAGAAACGACAGCAATTGATTTCGCGCTGCTTCCGGGACGAGGTTCAAGATGGAACTGACCGCGCCACTGGGCACAGATTCTTTGACAGCACTGTGATTTTCCGAAAAGAATGTTTCGCCAAGCGACCGGGCAATTTCGTCAACCACCTCAATGCTGGCGCTGCAAGCGTATTGAATCGTTGAAATAATTGTCTGCGCAAGATCGGGCCGAAGGAATGTAATGATGGCAGCGGAAATTTCGGGATCCAGTTTTGTCAGGATCAGCGCCGCAACTTGCGGATGCTCTGCCTCCAGACATCTGGCCAGCCGTATCGGTTCGACTTCGGAAATTTTTGACCAGATGTTTTTGCTGTTGCTGGCGCCCAGTTCAAATTTGAGGCGCGACAAAGCGGTTTCGCTGATGTTGCCGCTCAGCAAATCCAGTGCCTGTTCGGTGCCGCCCGACAGCGTCGTTTGATTGGCGGTTACCTTTGCCAGAAACTCTTGAACCGTTGCGTCAACTGTCGCGCCGTCGACATCGCCAAGCGTGGCCATGGTTTGGCCAAACGTCCGCAAACTTTGTTCGTCCAGGCGTTCAAACAATGTGCCGGTCGTGTCTTTGCCGAGCAATCCTAGAATTACGGCCGCTTTCTGTTTGGCACTCAGCTGTCGCTTGGGCGTCGCGGGAAATTCAGTTGTTACAGGGCTGGCCATTCATCGACCCTCACAGGCTCCAGTACAAGCGGTCATTGCTGATCGCTGCGGGGTCCATTGCCGACCGAATATCCAATATTGCCCCGCCTTTGCGCACAAGTTGCTGTATCTTGGCACAATTCTGCGCCAGATATTGCCGATGCGGCACAGCGAAGATCAACAGGTCCAATGCCTTCATCTTTCGCAGGGATGACCATTGAAACTGATTGGAAATATTGGCGTCAGACGGGTTTGCCATCGGGTCATTTACCAGCGGATTGACGCCAAACAGCCGCAGTTCCTCGATGATATCGTAGGATTTGGAATTCCTCAGATCGGGCACATTTTCTTTGAAAGTCAGACCAAGCAGGCCAACGCGGGCAATTTGCGGGCTGATTTTCATCTGGCTGAGAAACTTCACCGCCCGTTCGGCGATGAAACGCCCCATCCCGTCGTTCACCCGGCGTCCGGCAAGGATGACGTCGGGATGATAACCAACCTCTTCGGCGCGTGCGGTGAGATAGTAGGGATCAACTCCGATACAGTGTCCGCCCACCAATCCGGGTGAAAATGGCAGGAAATTCCATTTCGTGCCCGCTGCTTTTAACACGTCGGCAGTTCTGATCTGCAGCCGGTCACAAATCAGCGCCAGCTCGTTCATCAGGGCGATATTGACGTCGCGCTGGGTGTTTTCGATGACCTTGGCCGCTTCAGCCACCTTGATCGACGGCACCTTATGCAAGCCGGCACGAATTATCTTGCCGTAGACATTTTCGATACGCGCCAGAGTCGCGTCGTTTTCGCCGGCAACAATTTTTGTTATGGCCTCAAGCGGATGTTCCGGATCACCCGGGTTGATG
>JANMOK010000030.1:0-3110 GCA_031369165.1 Paracoccaceae bacterium | reverse complement strand
GAAGGAAAACATGATGAAATTCCAGAAGTTCGCTCGCGCAAGTCTTGCGACCTTGGCGCTGGTATCTACCGCCTTGCCGGCATTTGCCGAGTCGGTTGTCGTCGTGCAGCTCTGGGAAAAGTCGGGGGAAGTGGCTGACGGCATGGGCATGGGCATGCATGGCGATATGGCCACGGCGACGATGGGCATGGACATCAACAAGGCCAGTGTTCCGGCGGGCAAGGTCGCTTTCAGGGTGACCAACAATGCCAAAGAAACTTACCATCAATTGCTTGTCGCGCCGATTACCGGGAGCGATGTCACGTTGCCCTATGTCGCCGACGAAAGCCGGGTGGATGAGGCGGCAATGGGCGTACTGGGCGAAGGCGTCACACTTGCGGGCCATGGCTCGGGGTCGTTTACGCTGGACCTTGAACCCGGCCTGTACGCGCTGATTTGCAATGTGACGGGACACTACATGACGGGGATGTGGACAACGCTGGAAGTCACGCCCTGAAGCCTTGGCAGCACTTCGAAGCTTGTGCATGCGTAATCGACGCTTGCTAGGATGAATCCCGCCCTGCGAGTGTTACCTTGGTCGAGGGGTAAACAAGTAGTTGCCAGCCACCAAGCCGACGGCCGCCCCGATGCATTGGGCCACGATGAACATCGGCGCGTTTTCTGGGGCGATGCCGGCGAAGGTGTTGCTGAGCGAACGGGCGAGGGTGACGGCGGGGTTGGCGAAGCTGGTCGAGGCGGTGAACCAGTAGGCGGCGGTGATATAGAGGCCGACGAGGGTAGGAACAGCCGCCGGTTTGTGCCGGAGGCCGCCAAGGATGACGAGGATCAGGCCAAAGGTGGCGATGAATTCGGAGAACCGCTGGCCGGTTCCGCTGCGGGTTTTGAGCGATATTTGCAGGATGTCTTGATCAAACATTGCATGCGCGGCCCAGACGCCTAAGATTGCTCCGATGATTTGAACCGCGATGAAGGCGGCGCTTTCGCGGCGGTTGATGTCACCGCGCCACCAGAAAACCCCGGTCACGACCGGGTTGAAATGGGCACCGGAAATCGGGCCGAATATGGTGATGAGGACGACCAACATCGCCCCGGTTGGAATGGTGTTGCCGAGCAGGGCGATGGCGTCATTTCCGCCGGATAGGTTTTTGGCCATGATGCCGGAGCCGACAATTGTGGCAAGTAGCAGGGCGGTGCCAAGAGCCTCGGCCAACAGACGTTGCATTCAAAGTGTTCCGATGCGGGTGATTTCCTCGGCCAGAATATCGGCGGGCATTGTTTCGAATGGCAAGGCCAAAAACGCTTGGGCACGGGCTTTCAGGGTCTTGTAGGTGTCGGCGAAGGCCGCTTCCTGATCGTCAAAATGCGCTGCTGCCGGGTCTTCAACGCCCCAGTGGCCGCGCAGCGGCGTGCCGGGCCAGATGGGGCAAACCTCTTCGACGGCATTGCCGCAAACCGTGATCACAAGGTGCATTTCCGGCGCGTCGGGTGTAGCGAATTCGTCCCAGCTTTTGGAACGCAGGCGGGTGACATCGTGGTGTTCGCGCGACAGCAGCTTCAGCGCTTGGACGTGGATAAAGCCGGTCGGTTTAGACCCGGCGGAATAGGCCCGCACCCGACCCTTGCCCAATTGGTTGAGCAAGCATTCCAGCATGATCGAGCGGGCGGAATTACCGGTGCAAAGGACGAGGATGTGCATGGGTCGCGTGTTACGGGGGATTTGTGACAGCGGGATGACGGATTTCAGTGCTTGGTGTGACAAAGGCCGTGGTCGGCAAGCGTGGCGATGATGCGGCAGGGTCGGTCGGGGGAGCAGCCTTTGATCATTGTTTGCAATTCGGTGCGTAGGTCTTGCAATTTGCGGATACGGTCCTCGACTTCGGCCAATCGGGCAACGGCAATTGAATCGGCTTTGGCGCAGGCGCGAACCGGGTCTGATGAAAGGTCGAGCAGGCTGCGGATTTCATCCATTCCAAAGCCCAACTCGCGGGCATGAGCGACAAATTTCAAGCGGTCGGCCTCAACTTTGGAAAAGCGGCGTTGACCGCCGTTGGTGCGGAATGGGCGACCCAGCAGGCCAATTGATTCATAGAAACGGATCGTGGTGATTTTCACACCGGTTTGGCGCGACATTTCGCCAATCGAATAATCTGCATTCAACGCTTGACCCTCTAGTGACTAGAGAGATTACAAGGTGATTCGAAAATTGCAAGGACAAAAAAATGCATGACGATTGCGAACATGGAACGTTTGAGGGGATGTCGCGCGACTATCAAATTCGGCTTTGGCTGGTCATTGTAGTTAACGCAGCGATGTTTGTAACCGAAATGGTGGCGGGCCACACAGCGGGCAGTAAAGCACTGCAAGCCGATGCGCTGGATTTCCTGGCTGATGCCGTTACCTATGCGATCAGTTTCTGGGCGATAGGGCGAAGCGTGGCGACCAAATCGAAAGTGGCGCTGCTAAAGGCCGGAAGCCTGTTTGCAATGGGCGGCTGGGTTGTGGGATCTACGATGTGGCAGTTTTTCGTTCTTGGTGTTCCCGAAGCACAAGTCATGGGGTTAATCGGCGTACTGGCCTTTGCTGCGAATCTGTTCACGGTTCTGTTGCTGATGGCTTACCGCAATGGCGATGCCAATATCCGATCCGTCTGGTTGTGTTCCCGCAACGATATGTTGGGCAATGTCGCGGTGATTGCTGCGTCTGTCGCGGTCTGGCAGTTGGCCTCGGCTTGGCCTGACTTGATTGTTGCCATCATTATGGGCGGGCTGTTTTTCTGGTCGAGTATCGCGATCTTGCGGCAGGCGTTGGCAGAATGGCGGGAAGGCACCGTTGAGCACTCGCATCCATGATGGGTGCAGAGCACCCTTTCTACAACGCCGTCCAGCCTCCATCGACGCTGATCGTGGTGCCGGTGATCTGGTCTGCCGCTTCCGAACACAGGAACGCCACGGTGCCGCCGATTTGGGCGGTGGTGGCGAATTGGCGCGAGGGTTGGCGTTGCAGAATGACCTGTCGGATCACCGTTTCGCGGTCCATGTTGTGGGCCTTCATCTGGTCGGGGATTTGCGCCTCGACCAAGGGGGTAAGCACGTAGCCGGGGCAGATGGCGT
>JANMOK010000017.1:0-7722 GCA_031369165.1 Paracoccaceae bacterium | reverse complement strand
CGATGTTCTTTTGCTTCATGTTTTCGTGGGTCGAATTGCTGTTGGCCAAGACCCTGACGGCTGTGCATGCCAAACCAATTGCCGCGACGATGACCAAGACAGCCTCAAGCGCGGGGTATGAACTTGGACTGTTGGCAGCGGCGGGGTGCTTGACAATCATCCCCGGCGCAATCGTGATTTATTTCGTACGCAATTACATCGCCAAGGGCTTTGCCTTGGGGAGGGTGTGATGCGACACTTGTTTTTGATCCTCGCGGCATTTCCCTTGCCCGCATTTGCAGCGGGCTGGGCGGATCTTGGCAAAGAGGGCGAAGCGGGCCTGACCTGGACGACGCCCCTGTTCAACGGGTTCTGGATGGCGTGGATACCGGCGACGCTGGCATTTTTCGTGTTCATTTTCGTGAGCATTTCCCTGATGGGATTTCTGGAATTTCGCAACCCCGGCGGCGCACCGCGACACGGCATTCTTGGGCTGGATACCACACGCGGTGACAGGCTGTTCATTTCGCTGCTGGGGTCGGCCTTCATTTTCCTCGGCTGGTTGTTCTTTCTAGGAGTGCCAATCTGGGGAGGCCTGGCGATTGCCGTGGTTTGGGCGGGGTTTGTGTTTTGGAAGGTGTGATGTAAGCCATTTCTTACGTGTCAAAATGTAAGCGATTGCTTACGACACAAAATGTATGCTATTGAATGCAAATCAGAAAGCATACGATAGATTACAAAATGAAAATCGCCATTCGCAATGCAACAGATATTGGTGCCCTAATAGCGGATCGACGCCGCAAACTAGGCATGAACCAAGGCCAACTGGCCGTAAAAGTTGGTGTCAGTCGGCTATGGGTAAATCAGATTGAGGGTGGCAAGCCGGGCGCTGCAGTTGGGTTGGTGTTAAAAGCGCTAATGGCACTGGACCTGACGATTAGCGCAGAGTCTGCGGGCCACGCGGGCGCGCCCGACCTGGAACCGATCACCAGTGCCGACATCAACGCAATCGTCGCCAATGCTCAAAGGCCAGCGCGATGAGCGAATTGACCGCGTTGCTGGATGGCCGCGAAGTTGGCATTGTGCGGCAATCCAAGGGCAGACTTAATTTTACCTACGCCGATGCATGGAGAGGGGCGTTGGGCGCCTATCCATTGTCGCTTTCCATGCCGATAGCTGCGGCGGAGCATCCGCATTCGGCGATTGATCCATTTCTATGGGGACTGTTGCCAGACAACGAATTTGTCTTGTCGCGTTGGGCGCAAAAATTTCAGGTCTCGGCGCGTAATCCTTTCGCGTTGCTGGCTCATGTGGGCGAGGATTGCGCCGGTGCTGTGCAGTTTGTTCGACCTGCAGGCTTGGCAACATTGAACACGATCCAAGATGTTCAGTGGTTGAGCGACGTTGAAATTGCCGACCGATTGCGGGATTTGCGGGTAGATGCAAGCAACACTCGAACGCCGCGAGACAATGGGCAATTCAGTTTGGCTGGGGCGCATCCCAAGACGGCATTGTTGTTTGACGGAAAGCGCTGGGGTGTTCCATCGGGGCGCATGCCGACGACGCATATTTTAAAGCCGACAACGCCCCAGTGGGATGGACACGCGGAAAACGAGCACCTGTGTTTGTCACTAGCACGGGCATTGGGGCTTCCGACCGCGCAGTCGGAAGTGCGGCATTTCGAAGATGTGACGGCGATTGTCCTGACGCGGTATGATCGGATCAAGACATCTGAAGCTGCGGCAGGTTTCGCTGCAAAGACGGCAGCACTGGCAGCACAAGCCGCAATGCCGCCCAACGAAAACCCCAGTGCCATGATTGAAGTCATTGAGGCGGCGACCGACGCTCGTAATCTGAGTGAATTCGCTAAAACTGCGCCAATCTATCGCGTCCACCAAGAGGACCTTTGTCAGTCACTCGCGGTTCATCCGTCTCGGAAATACCAACATGAAGGCGGGCCTTCGCCGAATGCGATTGCAAAATTATTGGAAAAACATTCATTCAATTCCGCAGGCTACAATCGCAGCAAGACTCAAGTAAACAACGATGAAAAACATGTCGCGGCCAATTCTGACATTTCTACTTTTCTGCACGCGCTCATTTTTCATTGGCTGATTGGCGGTACGGACGCGCATGCAAAGAATTACTCGGTTTTGATTGGCGGAAATGGATTGGTACGCTTGGCACCGCTTTATGACATCGCCAGCATATTGGCCTATCCACATGAAGATCCAATGCGCGTGAATATGGCAATGAAGATCGGAGGCACCTATCGGATGGGCGACATTGGATTGGCGGAATGGCGCAAGTTAGCCCGAGAATTGAGGGTTGATGAAGGTGCTGTGCTGGACCGTATAGTCCGGATGGCTGACGAATTGCCGGATCGGCTGGCGGATGAAATCAAAACGATGAAGGCATCGAAGATCGAGCATTCGGTCTTGCAGACATTGGGCAAAGTATTGGTAGAACGTGCGGCAAATGCGGGACGGAAGGCATGATTGTCGTCCGCGATTTTGTCGATGCCGATGCGAACGACGTTTTCGCAATCCTGCGCGAAATGCAGGCCGCCGAATTGCCGTTTAATGCGCGGATGAAACCCATTGCGGCGATGGGGCCTTGGTATGTGGAGTTATTGAAAGAGCAAGAAGATGCGGCATTCTTGGTGGCGGATTTGGGGGGCAAGTGCGCGGGATTTGCCGTCGTTCTGTTGAACGTCATTGAGCCCGGCGACATGGAACTGCAACCCTATGTGCATGCCCACGTAACCGAACTTGGCGTTGCGCAAGCCGCGCGCGGGCAGGGGCTGGGAGCGGCCTTGTTGCAGGAATGCGAACGGCGTGCGCGTCTGGCAGGTCGCGATGAGCTGACGCTGTCGGTCTATTGCGGCAACGATCCGGCGCAAAAATTATATCGCAAAGCCGGGTTTGCTGACTTCAAAGTCAGAATGCGAAAATCTTTGCTTTGACCGCTACCAAACCCGCCCGCGCGCGGCGACGGGCAGGATTTGAGTGACCTCGCCATTGCGATGGAAAACCACGCGCTCCGCCAGATTGCTGACCGCACAGGTATGGTTGGGGATGACGCGAATGCGCTGCCCTATTTTCGGGCGTTCGATGCATTCCGTCAGATCGACATGCCCATGTTCCTCGGACAGGCCGTCAATGACGGCATCGGCATAGCCGGGCAGCAAGCCATAGCCGTGCATACCCAGCAAATCCGAACTCAACGTCTTGGAGCCGGCATCAAGAATGGCGCGATTTTCGGTGGGAAGGGAAACCACGGTCGCCCAGACTTGCATGGCGCAATCGGCGGGTTCGATCGTGCCGCCCGACAATATCTTTCGGTCGTTGTAGACATAGGTGCCGGCCCGATACTCGGTCGCCAGCGTCACCAGACCAGCGTCAAACAAACCGGGCGTGCCACCGGTTGAACGGACGGGGCAAGGAATGTTTTCCTGCGCCAGCAAAGCGATTGTTTCGGCGAAAAATGCTTGAACTTTTGCTTCAGCGGCAGGCGACGGGTAGGTCAGCAAACCTTGAAACCGCAGACCCGGAGCCGTAGCGATTTCCTTGGCAAGCAGGAGCGCATCCTGGGGCGATTGCACCCCGCAACGACCCGCGCCGGTATCGCATTCAACCAATACTGCCAAAGGACGCTGGTCGCCGAAAACTTCTGCTAGGCCGCCTACAACCGCCATCGAATCCGCCGTTACGCACAGTCGTGCGCGCTTGTTCAGCGCCGACAGCCGCGCCAAACGCGACGCGCCAAACATGTTGAAGGTGATGAGGATGTCGTCAAACCCGCCATCGGCGAAAACTTCGGCCTCGCTCAATTTCTGACAGTTAATCCCTTTGGCACCTGCCTTCGTTTGCAGTTTCGCAACATAGGGCAGTTTGTGGGTTTTGATATGCGGGCGAAAGGCGAAACCTGCCTTGTCGGCTATCGCTTGGGCTCGCACGATGTTGGCGTCCATCACCGCTTCGTCGATGGCGATAAACGGCGTTTCCAGATCATCCAGTCGCATCGGTGCCCCCGTGGCCTTTCGACGCAGTTCTGCGCGTCCATAGCCGATCTGGCAACCGTCGACTGCATTGGCTCGGACGAAATTCGATTTCTTGGCGTAACATCGCTGTATTAACCGATCTTCGTTCATATGATTTTGCGGCGGTCGGCACGGGTAGCGGCGCAGCCGAAAGTCGTCTCAGGAACGACGAGCGGTTTGGGCCAACGCAGCGGGCGTCCGTTTTGGCAACGACTTTCACCCTGAGCGAATTGGGAGTCGCACTGAGCGCCGTTTCTGTTACCTCTGGTTGCGGTGATTTTGGAACCAAGTCATGCAACTGTCCACGCTTCTGGCCTTTGGCGCGACCTGCGCCTTGGTCGAACTGACACCGGGCCCGAATATGGCCTATCTGGCGCTGCTGGCCGCAGACAGGGGCCGCAAATCTGCCTTTGCGGCCGTGCTGGGAGTGGCTTTGGGGTTAATGATCATTGGCGTCGCCGCGTCGCTGGGGCTGAGCAGCTTGATTGCCAATTCGCCATTTCTGTATCATGCGCTATTGTGGGGCGGCGTTGGCTATTTCCTTTGGCTGGCTTGGGAGACCTGGCAATCGGCGCGCGAAACCTCGGTCGGCAAACTGGGCTTTGCCGAAAATGCGCGTTTTTTCAGGCGCGGTTTGGTTACCAATCTGCTCAACCCAAAGGCCGCGATATTCTACATTGCAGTGGTGCCGACTTTTGTAAGCCCGGATGGCAACCTGTTGGGACAGACCATTATTTTGTCGATGCTGTTTGTCGCCATCGCCACGCTCATTCACACCGGAATTATCTTGCTGGCCGGGACCGCGCAGCCGCTGTTGGCGAATGCAGAGCGCAGGGTGATGATCCGGCGCGGTTTTGCGATTGCATTGGTTGGTATTGCGGTTTGGATGGGGATGTCGCTTTGAATTGCCGAAATGTTTGCCAACGGTCCGAATGACCGACGCAGTTTTGCCAAGGAAAACCATGCCTGAGCAATTCAAGAATTTTGGCCGCGCTTTGCTGGCTTTGGTTCTGGGCGCGTTGGCAGGATTTGCGCTGAACCGTTTCAACATTCCGCTGGCGTGGATGATCGGAGCGATGCTGGCCACGGCACTGGCGGCGCTGGTGCGTTTGCCGGTGGCGTCGCCCGCGATTTTGCGACCATCGATGAAGGCGGTGGTCGGCGCAATGATGGGGGCGAGTATTGGTCCCGATATATTTGCGCGTTTGGGTACCTGGGCGGTGCCGCTTGCCGGATTGTTGGTGGCCAATCTGATCGGGGCAGTGCTTGCTTATCACCTGCTGCAACGCGTCGCCCGGCTTGACGCAAGCACGGCCTTTTTGGCGGCGATGCCCGGCGGAATGGTCGAGATGACATTGCTGGCAGACGAATTTGATGCGGACGCGCGGGCGATTGCGGTTATCCAGGCGCTGCGGATTTTCACCGTCGTTCTGCTGATGCCGTTTCTTCTGGCAGCGTTTGGCGGTTTGGCCATGTTTTCAATCCAGCGAACAACCGGGTTCGATATTGCCGGGTTTGAGGGCAAAACACTGGTTTGGCTGGCGGCCTGCATTGGCGGTGGCATAGCACTGGGTCGGTTGTTGCGGCTGCCTGCCGCAGACTTGTTCGGGCCCATGCTGGTCAGTGCGGTGCTGCATATGTCAGGCCTGACTGTATTCAAGGTGCCGCCAGAAATCGTGGCGGCGGCGCAAGTGGTGCTGGGGGTTGGCATCGGCGCGCGGTTCATCGGAATTTTGCCGGCGGCATTGTTGAAACTTTCGCTGCAATCGTCGCTGGTGACCGGCGTTCATCTGGCTTTGGCCATCGCAGGCGCGCTGCTGGTCGGGCATCTGGTGCCGATAGATGCCAAGCAGCTTTTGCTGGCCTATGCGCCGGGCGGGCTGACCGAAATGAGCCTTATTGCCATCGCGTTGGGCGCCGATTTGGCCTTTGTCGCGACGCATCATCTGGTGCGGGTGGTGGCGGTGATCTTTTTCGCGCCGCTGGCGATTGCCAAGATTGGCATAGTGTCGGCTAAATCCTGATGCTGTTCAGCAGCTATTTTGCAGCGTGAACGCGGGCGAAGTGGAACCTTGTAGGTCCCAAGCGCGTTTTGTCTTCGCAACCATAAGGAGGAGAACGCCATGAACTGGGATCAAATCCAAGGAAACTGGGAACAAGTCAAAGGCAAAGTGCAATCCAAATGGGGCAAGCTGACGGATGACGACCTGACGGTTGTCGCGGGCAAGCGCACTGAACTTTTGGGCCTGATTCAGTCGCGTTATGGCCGCGCCAAAGATGCAGCGGAAAGTGAAGTTGATAGTTTTTTGAAGAGTCTGGATTAGTTCTCGACGGGGCGGTCAGCACGGGCTGGCCGCCCCGAAACATAACCTGAAAAAGGAGCGAAATCATGTCTTTGGGTACAATACTGGTCATTTTGCTGATCATAGTCTTGCTGGGCGGCTTTTCGGGCCGCTTTGGCGGTTATGGCTACGGCTTTGGCCACATGGGCACAGGCGTGCTGGGCACTGCGCTGATTGTTGTGGTTATCCTGCTGCTAATGGGCAGAATCTGACCTTCAAAACAGATTAGTACCGCAGCGGTCCTGTCGGCTTGTTTTGCAATATTGACTCGATCTTATCCTTGAGCGCGACGTCCATGACATCGCTTTTATCCAGCGCAGCCAAATTGTCGATCAGCTGG
Organism: Paracoccaceae bacterium; assembly: GCA_031369165.1. Taxonomy (GTDB): domain Bacteria; phylum Pseudomonadota; class Alphaproteobacteria; order Rhodobacterales; family Rhodobacteraceae; genus JANMOK01. Next base: position 1,019 of record JANMOK010000017.1, on the reverse strand, counting down.
GCGATCTTTGACGCCCCAAGTATGACGCTGGAGACATGCGGGTTGGACAGGCACCACAGCAGCGCCATGTGGTGAATGGGCAGTGCAGATTCTTTGGACAACTCGGCCAATTGCCCCACTTTCACCAGTTTTGCCTTGCCAGCGTCGCTGGCCCATTCCGCTTTCAGCCATTCATATCCCGGCAGGTTCAGCCGTGAATCGCTGGGCACGCCCTTGTTGTATTTGCCGGTCAAAACCCCCGATGCCAAAGGCGAAAAAATCGTGGTGCCAAGTCCGGTCAGTTCATACAGTGGCAGGAATTCATTCTCGACCTTGTGGCGCTCAAAAAAGTTGTATTGCGGCTGTTCCATCACCGGCGGGCTGATCTTCAGATCTTTCGCGACCGACCAAGCTTCGGTGATTTGCTGCGCGCTCCATTGCGAAGTGCCCCAATACAGCACTTTTCCCTGGGTTATCAGGTTGTGCATGGCCCAGACGGTTTCCTCGATTGGCGTATCAACGTCGGGGCGATGGCAGAAGAACAGATCGAGATAATCCACCTGCAACCGTTTCAGCGCCGCATGGCAGCCGTCGGTCACGTGTTTGCGGCTGAGGCCGCGCTGGGTCGGTTTGGACCCGCCCCAGAACACTTTGGAGGAAACAATGAAACTGTCGCGCCGCCAGGCCAGCTTCTTCAACGCTGCGCCCATCAATGCCTCGGAGGCGCCCGCTTCATAACCTTCGGCATTGTCAAAGAAATTGATGCCCGCGTCATAGGCGGCGGTCATCAATGCCAGCGCGTCGCTTTCGTGCACCTGCTTGCCAAATGTCACCCACGAGCCAAGCGAGAATTCCGAGATTTGCAGGCCGGTCTTTCCAAGCCGTCGGTATTTCATCGCGCCACTCCTGATTGAACTTGGACAGCTACGGGCTCGTCAGCTCCGGATCCGCCAACCGGTACGGAAGATCCAGCCAAGGATGCCTAGGCAAATGGCGAGGAACAGGAAGATCGCCGCAACCGAAGTCCAAAGACCGACATC
>JANMOK010000006.1:0-9445 GCA_031369165.1 Paracoccaceae bacterium | reverse complement strand
GCGCCAAAACCCTCGGATCGCTAAGGAACATCACATGATCGACAAATCGCAGCAGGACCAAGTCCTGATCTTTGACACCACGTTACGCGACGGCGAGCAATCGCCAGGTGCGACGATGAGCTTGAGCGAGAAGCTGGAAATCGCCGCTTTGCTGGATGAAATGGGCGTCGATATTATCGAAGCCGGATTCCCAATCGCCTCGGATGGTGATTTTGAAGCCGTTAGCAAAATCGCCGAAATGGCGCAAAAAGCCGTCATTTGCGGGCTGGCACGGGCCAATTACAACGACATCGACCGCTGCTGGGAGGCGATAAAACACGCGAAACGCCCGCGTATTCACACCTTCATCGGCACCTCGCCTTTGCACCGTGACATCACCAAACTGACGCAAGACGAGATGATCCAGCGCATCACCGACACGGTTACCCATGCGCGAAACCTGTGTGACAATGTGCAATGGTCCCCGATGGATGCCACACGGACCGAACACGATTACCTGTGTCGCACGGTGGAAACTGCCATGAAAGCTGGCGCTACCACCATCAACATCCCCGATACGGTCGGCTATACCGCCCCGGCCGAAAGTGCGGCTTTGATTGCGATGCTGCTGGAGCGGGTTCCCGGCGCCGAAAAAATTATCTTCGCCACCCATTGCCACAACGACCTTGGCATGGCCACCGCCAACGCCTTGGCCGCCGTCGTGGCGGGGGCGCGTCAGATCGAATGCACCATCAACGGCTTGGGCGAGCGAGCAGGCAATACGGCGCTGGAAGAGGTCGTCATGGCCCTGCGCGTGCGCAATGACATCATGCCGTTCCGCACCGGCATCGACACCACCCGCATCATGCAAGCCAGCCGCATGGTTGCCACGGTTTCCGGTTTTCCAGTGCAGTACAACAAGGCAATCGTCGGAAAAAACGCCTTTCTGCACGAAAGCGGCATTCACCAGGACGGTGTTTTGAAGAACGTCGAGACGTTCGAAATCATGCGCCCCGCCGACATTGGCATCACCGACAGCAATCTGGTGTTGGGCAAACACTCGGGCCGTGCTGCATTGCGTGCCAAACTGCACGAACTGGGCTATGATCTGGGCGACAACCAGTTGAAGGATGTGTTCATTCGTTTCAAAGCATTGGCCGACCGCAAGAAAGAAGTCTTCGACGAAGATTTGCTGGCCCTGATGAGCGACCAGAACACCAATGCCGCCAACGACCATGTGCAAATCAAATACCTGCGCGTCGTCTGCGGTACCGAAGCGCCGCAATCGGCCGACCTGATCCTGACAATAGATGGCCAAGACCGCAACGTCACCGCCACTGGTGACGGTCCTGTTGATGCAACTTTCAAGGCCGTGCGGATGTTGTTCCCGCACGATGCAAAGCTGCAACTTTACCAGGTTCACGCCGTTACGGAAGGCACCGATGCGCAAGCGACGGTTTCGGTGCGGATGGAAGAAAACGGCAAGATCGTCACCGGCCAGTCGGCGGATACCGATACTGTCGTCGCCTCGGCCAAGGCCTATGTGAATGCGCTGAATAAACTGATTGTGCGCCGCGAAAAGGCGGCTCCGGGCAGCGATATCAAGGAGATCAGTTACAAAGATGTCAGTTAGTCACGGCATCTTTACGAAGGCGGCGTGATCGTGATTGGGTTTTGGCGGCAAGACGCGCGATATTGGCAGAGTCGGAAAAGTCCGGCGCTGCCAAAGGATCGTCCCATGTATCGCAATTTTTCCAACCGCGTGACCGCCCTCGTTTCTTCTGTCGCAATGGTTTCGATGCTGGCGCTTCCTTCCCCGGCCTTGGCGCGCAACGAGACGCTGAAAAAACTGTTGTTGCTTGGCGCTGCCGCAATCGTCGTCAAGACGATAATCGACAACCAGCATCAATCAACTTCGGCCCCGGTCTTTGTAACCCCAAGGCTTAGCCGCGCCCAGATTTCTGATATTCAATTCAACCTGCGTCGCGGCGGTTTCTATGCCGGGCGCATCGATGGCGTCTGGGGCAATCAGACCAGGCAGGCGTTGCTGTATTGGCAGCGGGCTAATGGTTACGCTGCTACCGGTGTTTTGACTGCGGCGCAGCGTGCGGTGCTCGACAATGTGCGTGGCGCGACTTTGTCGTCGTCGGGCGGAAATATTTCAAGCGCACCCCTGCCCCGGGATTACCGCTTTGGTGCAGGCAATCTGACACGCTCGCAATTGGTTGGGCTGCAGGCGGATCTGCAATTTCTAGGCTATTATTCCGGACCAGTAGACGGGGTCTGGGGCCAACGCTCACAAGCGGCACTGGAACGTTATCGCCTGGACCAACGGCAACAGCGCAACGTCGATCTGCACGCCCTGCCGGGCGCACTGGATCTGGCGTCTGTCTCGATCAGCGCGCGCCAGCTGGAAGACGATATCTCCACTGATCTGCGCCAGCGACTCGCCAGATCGCGCAACTGAACCGCCCCGAATCTGTTGTAGGATTGCGTTCAAAATCTTGACGGACTCGGTGGTTCTTGTAGCTTGACGGGTACCATCCTCGCCGAGCCTTGCACGAATCGAACAAAATCGGGTTTAAGCTACGCGCGAATCGAACCTGCGCGGCAAACCGTCCCCCTTTACCGCATGAACACTTGGGTCGTATAAGTCACGCAACCAAAGCGTTGTTCCCCAACCGACCGACAGCGCAACGTAAAGGGCAGTATTCAAATGTTCAGCGCACTTACCGGCCTGTTTTCGGCCGACATGGCGATCGACCTTGGCACCGCAAATACGCTGATCTATGTCAAAGGCAAAGGTATAATACTAAACGAACCGTCCGTGGTCGCCTATCACGTGCGCGACGGCAAGAAACAGGTGCTGGCCGTTGGCGAGGACGCCAAGCTGATGCTGGGCCGCACTCCCGGGTCGATCCAGGCCATCCGCCCGATGCGCGACGGCGTGATTGCCGATTTCGACGTCGCCGAGGAAATGATCAAGCACTTCATGCGCAAGGTCTACAAGCGCGGCAACTGGGCCCGGCCCAAGGTCATCGTCTGCGTGCCCTATGGCGCCACTCCGGTCGAGAAGCGCGCCATCCGCGAATCGGTGCTGTCCGCCGGCGCCCGCAAGGCCGGACTGATCGCCGAGCCGATTGCCGCAGCCATCGGCGCCGGCATGCCGATCACCGACCCGACTGGCAACATGGTGGTCGACATCGGCGGCGGCACCACCGAAGTGGCGGTGCTGTCGCTGGGCGACATCGTTTATGCCCGATCCGTGCGCACTGGTGGCGACCGCATGGATGAAGCGATCATCTCCTACCTGCGCCGTCAGCATAACATCCTGGTCGGCGAAAGCACGGCCGAGCGGATCAAGACTTCCATCGGCACCGCCCGGATGCCCGACGACGGGCGCGGGCAGAGCATGGAAATCCGCGGTCGCGACTTGCTGAACGGCGTGCCCAAGGAAACCGAAATCACCCAGGCCCAGGTGGCCGAGGCTTTGGCCGAGCCGGTGCAACAGATCTGCGAGGCGGTGATGACGGCGCTGGAACAGACTCCGCCCGACCTGGCCGCCGACATCGTCGACCGCGGCGTCATGCTGACCGGCGGCGGCGCGCTGCTGGGTGACCTCGACCTTGCCCTGCGCGAACAGACCGGTCTGGCAATCTCGGTTGCCGATGAATCGCTCAATTGCGTGGCTTTGGGCACTGGAAAGGCCTTGGAGTTTGAAGCTCAGCTTTCCCACGTGATAGACTACGGCAACTGAGTATTTTTGAGCGGATCAAGGGAAAGAAGCCAGTGGCTTCGATAAACGACGAAGATCCTGATTTTTGGCGCATTTTGCGCCGGATTCTCGTTTTGGGCATAAGTGTTGTTCTGCTCGGCATCTTTGTGCTGTGGCGCGTGGACAACCCGCGCGCCGAGAGATTGCGCATGGCGATACTGGACCGCTTTGCCCCGGCGATTGAGTGGACGGTTTCACCCGTTGCCGGTTTGGCCCGCGTTTGGGACGATTTTCAATCCTACAACTCCGTTTACGAACAAAACCAGGAATTGCGCCGCGAACTGCAGCGCATGCGTGGCTGGCGCGAGGCTGCATTGCAACTGGAGCAGAAAAACGCCCAGCTTCGGGCGCTGAACAACGTCAAACTGTCACCACATCTCAGCTTTGTGACCGGTGAAGTGTTGACCGACAGCGGATCGCCCTTCAGCCAATCAGGCTTGGTTAATATCGGCCGACAAGACGGCATTTCCGATGGCTCGGCAGCGATGGACGGCTTGGGCGTTGTGGGCAGGGTTGCCGGGTTGGGCGAAAAAACCGCCAGAATTATCTTTTTGACCGACATAAGTTCGCAAGTTCCCGTTTTGGTATTGCCCTCAGGTCAAAAGGGCATTGTTGCCGGTGACAATTCCGGGGTGCCCATTCTGCAATTTCTCGAAGACCTTGAATCGGTCGAGGCGGGCGACCGCGTGGTCACTTCGGGTGACGGTGGCGTTTTTCCCGTCGATCTGCTGGTTGGACAGGTTGCGATTGAAAACGATGGTCGTGTCCGCGTGCTGCTTGCGGCAGACTACAGCCGGCTCGATTTCATCCGTGTCCTGCGCCCGGCCGCAACGCCAATCGTTACGGAAGCAGGCGGTCTGGTTGGAAGCATCTTGCCGACCGTCCAGCACAATCCTGACCGCGAAAAGGAATAGGCCATGCCGCGCGGTCAATTGCTCATTTGGCGGGAGCGCATTCTTTATATTCTTGCCGCAATGGCGGTTACCTATCTTGCGATTTTGCCGTTGGGCGCGAAATCAAATGCAGCGGCGGTGCCGGATATATTCTACTGCGCAACCATTGCGTGGGTCATGCGCAGACCGGAATCTGCTCCGGTGTTTCTTGTTGCCGTGGCAAGCTTTTTTATCGATGTTGTTTTGGGCAGACCGATGGGTCTTTGGAGCCTGATATTGGTATTGGCCAGCGAATATTTCCGCGGACGTGAAACCGGCAAGGGCATGCAAATGCGCTTGTGGGAATGGCTGTCGGTATCATTGCTGTTTCTGGTGATGCTGATCGTTTACAAATTTGCTTTGACAATCGGGTTTGCCGCCTCGCCAAGTTATACAGCCTTGGCATGGCACTTTTTGTTGACGGCAATCGCCTATCCAATCGTCGTAGCGGTGCTTTATTGGGGGCTTAATATTCGCGCTCCGTTGCCGGCAGACAGGTCGAGAAACATGGGGCGCGTGACGTGAAAAACCCGTCTGGTTTCCAAATCAAAGAATCCGGCATCGCGCGCCGCGGCTTTTTGCTATTGTCGCTGCAAACAATTGCGGCGGGAGTATTGGGCTATCGGATGCGCCAACTTCAGGTTGAACAATCCGAGCAGTTTCGCTTGCTGGCAGAAGAAAATCGCATAAATTTACGCCTGATCCCGCCCGCCCGCGGCCTGATTTTTGACCGAAACGGCATACCGATTGCCGAAAACAGGCAAAACTATCGGGTCAACATTGTCCGCGAACAAACCAAGGACCCGCTGGATTCGCTGAACAGACTGGCCGAGCTGATCAACCTTGAATCCGATGCAATTGGCGACGCACTGGAGGAAATCAAACAGCGCAGCGCATTCGTGCCGGTGAATGTTGCGGAACACCTGACGTGGGAAGATTATGCGCTGGTTTCCCTCAACATGCCGGCGTTGCCCGGCATCGTAACCGAAGTCGGCCTCTCACGTTTTTATCCGCAGGGAAACAATTTTGCCCATATCGTCGGATATGTTGGCCCGGTCAGCGAAAAAGATTTGGAGGGCCTGCGCGACCCCGATCCGGTTTTACAGATTCCCCGATTCCAGATCGGCAAAAATGGCATCGAGCGCGTCGAAGAAGACACTCTGCGCGGCGCAGCGGGTGCCAGCAGAATCGAAGTTAATGCCGCCGGCCGGATCATGCGCGAACTGGACCGCAACGAGGGCCGCGCCGGTGCCGACCTGCAATTGACGCTTGACAATAATCTGCAAGATTTTGCCCTGCAGCGGATGGCGGGCGAAAGCGCATCTACGGTCATCATCGACGTCAATTCCGGCGACATCGTTTCAATGGCCTCGGCCCCCAGCTACGACCCCAACGCTTTTGTCTTCGGCATTTCCGTGCCTGCCTGGAACGCGCTGCTCAACAACGATCACACCCCGCTTGCCAACAAATCCGTCTCCGGTGCCTATCCTCCAGGTTCGACTTTCAAGCCAATGGTTGCTTTGGCGGCGCTGGAAAACAACATCATTTCGCAGGAAGAAACGGTCTATTGCCCGGGTTTCTACACACTCGGCAATCGCCGTTTTCACTGTTGGAGCCGTGGTGGCCACGGCCATGTCAATTTGCATCAGGCCCTCAAGTTCTCCTGCGATGTTTATTTTTATGACGTCGCCAAACGGACCGGGGTGGACAACATCACCGCAATGGCCAATCGCTTTGGTTTTGGCACAAAACTGCACCTCCCCCTGCCCGCGATTGCCGAAGGTCTGGCGCCGACAATCGAATGGAAGAAACGCGTTTATGAAGAATCCTGGCAGCAGGGCGACACGCTGAACGTCGGCATCGGCCAAGGCTTTGTGCTGGCGTCACCGCTGCAATTGGCGCTGATGGCGGCGCGGCTGGCAACGGGCAAGGTTGTCGCGCCGCGCCTAATTCGCGCCCGCGATAACGTGCCAGTTCCGGTGCCGCCAGCAGAAATGATTGGACTGCGCCCCGAAAACCTGGCCGCCGTGCAAGCGGGCATGTATGCCGTTTCGAACGAAGAGCGCGGTACCGGCTATCGGATGCGCATCGTTGATCCGGCAATGGAGATTGCGGGCAAGACCGGAACAAGCCAAGTGCGCCAGATTACCGCCGAAGAACGCGCCAGCGGCGTTACCCGCAACGCCGATCTGCCCTGGGGACGCCGTGACCATGGCTTGTTTGTTGCCTTTGCACCCTACGATGCGCCAAAGTTTGCCGTTTCTACCATTGTCGAACATGGCGGCGGCGGGTCAACTGCGGCAGCGCCAATTGCGCGCGACATCCTTTTGTACGCACTTTATGGCGGTTTGCCGCCCCTGACGGCCTATCCAGCCGAACAGCGCGAGGAAATTCGCCTGAAACGGCTGCAACCGCCAGCCGCCGATATCGCACCCACGCCACCCAATGGTCGCGCATGAAATTCGTTGAATCCCAAGGCCAGCGGGTGCCCAGCGGGCTGGCAAAAATTCTGTATATCAACTGGCCGTTGGTCCTGTTGCTGACAGCTGTTGCTTCCACGGGATTCCTCGTTCTGTACTCGGTAGCCGGCGGATCGCTGGACCCCTGGGCACGGCCACAAATTATCCGTTTTGTTTTTGGCCTGGCGGTCATGTTCATCGTTGGCTTTACACCATTGATCGTCTGGCGCGGGCTGACGCCTGTCGTCTACCTCGGTTCGTTTGCCCTGCTGGTCTATGTCGAATTATTCGGCCGCATCGGCATGGGGGCACAACGCTGGATTGATTTGGGTTTCATCCAGATTCAACCCTCGGAAATGATGAAAATCGCCTTGGTTATGATGCTGGCGCTTTATTACGATTGGCTGCCGGAAACCAAGACGTCGCATCCGCTTTGGGTTATAGCGCCGCTGGCGATGATCATAGCCCCGACGATGATGGTTCTGGCCCAGCCCGATCTGGGCACCAGCATCATGCTGCTGGCGGGCGGCGGCGCGGTGATGTTTCTTGCCGGGGTCAGCCTTTGGTATTTCGGGGCGGCGATCTTGTCGGTCGTTGGCGCAGTTGCCTTGGTGTTGAAATCACGCGGCACCAATTGGCAAATCCTGCAAGACTATCAGTTCCGCCGCATCGACACGTTTCTTGACCCAGCCAGCGATCCGCTGGGTTCCGGCTACCACATTACCCAATCCAAAATAGCGCTTGGATCGGGCGGCTGGACCGGGCGAGGGTTTCTGGAAGGGACCCAGGCCAGGCTGAACTTTTTGCCGGAAAAACAGACCGACTTTGTGTTCACCACCTTGGCAGAGGAATTCGGCTTTGTCGGCGGCGCAGGTCTGCTGACCCTTTACGCCCTGATCATTGTTTTTTGCATTGCTTCTGCGATCAGCAACAAAAACCGTTTCGGAGCATTGTTAACCGGCGGCATCGCTTCGACATTCTTCCTGTTCTTCGCTTTCAACATGGCGATGGTCATGGGGCTGGCACCGGTGGTGGGCGTTCCGTTGCCGCTGGTATCCTACGGCGGTTCTGCCATGCTGGTCTTGCTGGGCGCTTTTGGCCTGATCCAAAGCGCGCATGTCCACAGGCCGCGCTAATCATGGATATTCTGTTTTCCTCGGCACCTGCCGATTGGCTACTGTACGAAGCCCCGCTTCGAAACGCGCTCAAAAACGCCGGGGTGAGTGCCCGTTTGCATAATGACCCAACCGACCCAAAGCCGGTGGATTTCATTGTATGGTCGCCCGCGAGTGCTATCCAGGACTTCACGCCCTTTACCAATCTGCGCGCCGTCCAGAGCTTGTGGGCCGGTGTCGAAAAGGTCATTGGCAACAAGACTTTGAAGGTGCCGCTTTGCCGGATGGTTGATCCCAGCCTTACCTCATCCATGGTAGAATGGGTGCTGGCGCATTGTCTGCGGTATCACCTTGGCATTGATCAGCATATTTTGCACCAGGATGGCATCTGGCGCAACGACGTCATCGCGCCGATGGCGCAAGATCGGCGCATCGGCATTCTGGGCTTGGGCGCTTTGGGGTCAGCCTGCGCGACAGCGCTGTCGCGTGTTGGCTTTCAGGTTTCTGGTTGGAGCAGGCATCAGAAAACCATTTCCGGCATCGATTGTTATTCGGGAAACGATGGGATCGGGCACATGCTTGGCAAGGCTGAAATCCTCGTGCTCTTGCTGCCGCTGACCCCAGACACGGAAAACCTGATGAATGCAGGGCGTTTCGCCGCAATGCCACAGGGCGCGTATCTGCTCAACGCTGGCCGCGGGCCTTTGATCGTGGATAACGCGTTGCTTGACGCTTTGAATTCCGGCCGGCTGCGTCATGCAACTCTGGACGTTTTTCGTCAGGAACCTTTGCCCGGCGCGCATGTATTTTGGCAGCATCCCGCAATCACCGTAACCCCGCATGTCGCCTCGCACACGCGACCCGAAACGGTATCAGCCATGGTAGCCGAAAATATTCGCCGCTTGGCCAACGGCGACGACCTGCTGCATGTCGTTGATATGAAAGCTGGCTATTGATGGTTCGGGTTTGGAACTTTGTCGCGCACTATTCCTTGCTTTTGGTTGCTGGTGCAGGCCTGGCCTTGATCTGGGCAAATCTTGACGCCGCCAGCTATCACGCTGTGATTGACTATCCATTGCTCAACAATTCGTTAGTCGGATTGCCAAGTTTCGATGACACAGCAACGCGAACTTTAACGGTCCACTACTTGATCAATGACGTGTTGATGGCGTTGTTCTTTGCCAT
>JANMOK010000166.1:0-2150 GCA_031369165.1 Paracoccaceae bacterium | reverse complement strand
TTGATGAATTTGGTGATGACCTCGACGCCTTTGAGCATGAAGGCCTGCGGATTTTCAACCGCCCAAGCGTCGGATGTGGTTTCAGCGCATGTGCTGGCGATGTTCGCGCCGTCGTTCTTTACCGGTCATCTGATCACCCGGTTTGGCGTGAACAAGATATTGGCTGCGGGGCTGCTGGTTTTGGGGCTGGCAGGCATCGTCGCGCTTGCAGGTATTTCGCAGCTTCATTTCTATTTAGCCTTGATTTTGCTGGGAATTGGCTGGAATTTTGCCTTTATCGGCGGCACGACCTTGCTGGCGGCAAATCATGCGCCACACGAACGCGGACGGGTGCAAGGCATGAATGACTTTGCGGTTTTCGGGCTGGTCACGCTGGCCTCACTGTCGTCCGGTGGATTGCTGAATTGCTCCGGTGGATCAGCAGTCGAGGGATGGAATCTTGTCAATCTGGCGATGATTCCGTTTCTGGCTTTTGCCGGTGGAACATTGGCGTGGTTTGTCTGGGCCTACCGCCCGTCACCAAAGGCCGGTTGAAACTCGCCACAGCAGCGACCAGCGTTGTTGGAATTCTGACGGCGGCGCAAGTTGCAGCACTTTATCCGGCGCTTTCAATACGTTGCCTAGAATTGTTGCCGCGTCGCGCCCGGGAAGCAAGGCCAGCAAGGCCGTTTTCGGCACCAATTTTCTCTTGGCGCGGGCGCTGTGCAACCGGGCTAAAGCATCATCGGCGATGCCGTGCACCGCCCTTGCCAAGGGTTCCGGCGCGATGTTTTGCGCAATCAACGAACGCTCTGGCACCCAGCCGGTTGGAATCGGGTCACGTCCGGCCGCGTAGAGCCTCGGCAGGGCGAGCAGCAGTTTGGCAACACCGGCGGCATAGCCAAAATTGCGCACCGGGGCCAAGGCTGTTTCAGGGGTACTGAAGGCGCGGGCGGCGAGTTCGTATAAAGCACCCGAGGTGTTTTCGATATAATGATCAAAGGCCTCGCGGCTGGCATGCGGTTCGCGGCCAATGTCGAAATTTCGGGCAGAGATCATGGCTTCAAACAAGTGGCGCGGCAGATTGTGCTCGCCGATCACCTGGGCCAGTGGCAGCACTATTTCGTGTTTTCGCGGCGTTTCCCCTTGATAAATCGCAACAATCGCATCCTGCCAGAATTGCAACCGCATCTGCGCAATCAGCGGTTCCTGCGTTACCCAAGGGGCGCGGGCGACTTCCAGATTGAAGGCATACAGCGCCAGCAACCGGCCACGCAGATGCGGCTTGGCAACCATGGCGCAGCGGAACCGATCCGGGTCACCCTTGCGCACCAAATCGGCGCAGGCATCAAAACTCATGCCGGCTTTGCCCCGTCGCGGATCAGTTTCCAGATTATGGCGTCGTGCAATGCCTGAAACGAGGCGTCAACGATATTGGCGCTGACGCCAACGGTTGACCAGCGCCGCCCTTCGCCGTCTTCGCTGGCGATCAGCACGCGCGTCACCGCCTCGGTACCACCATTGGTAATTCGCACTTTGAAATCAACAAGATGCATGTCGTCGATGATGTTCTGATACGGTCCCAAATCCTTGCGTAAAGCGCGGCTGAGGGCGTTGACGGGCCCTTGGTCGGTTTCGCCGTCGGCAGCGTGGCTTTCCGATACGCTCATCACCCGTTCGCCGTGGATTTTCACCGCCACCACCGCTTCGGAAACTGTGATGGTTTCCTTGCGGGCGTTCAAACGCCGTTCCACCGTCACGCGATAGCGTTCCACCTCAAAGAAATGCGGCAGTTCGCTTAGCACGCGCCGCGCCAGCAATTCAAAACTGGCTTGGGCACTGTCATAGGCGAAACCTTGGTCCTCCCGCGCCTTCACCTCGTCCAATATCTGCGCCAAACGCGAGTCTTTCGGGTCCACTTTCAGGCCCATATCGACCAATCTCTCGCGCAGGTTCGACTGCCCCGCCTGATTGCTCATCGGAATAAAGCGTTGATTTCCCACAGCTTCTGGCGCGATATGTTCATAGGTGCGCGGGTCTTTCACAAGCGCACTCGCATGCCATCCCGCTTTATGGGCGAAAGCCGAAGCGCCAACATACGGCGCATGCGCAGTCGGCACCCGGTTGAGGCTGTCGTCGAGCATCCGGCTGACCTTGGTCAGCGACTTCAA
>JANMOK010000343.1:0-7021 GCA_031369165.1 Paracoccaceae bacterium | reverse complement strand
CCCGACTTGCCGCAGCTAACGCGCGACGGCGGTTTCGTTGCAACGGGTTATGATTTTAACCTCGACGAAGCCCGCCAACTGCGCGATGACGCCCGCTCAATCGTCGCCTCGTTGCAAGCGGACTATGCTCAACAATCCGGTATCACTACGCTGAAAATTCGTCACAACAACGTGCTGGGCTATTTCATCGAGACACCGGACGGCCATGCCGCCAAAATGCTGGCGGCACCTTTGAGTGAAACTTTTATACACCGCCAAACCACCGCCAATTCGGTACGTTTCACCACGTTGGAACTGTCGGGCCTCGAAACCCGCATCCTCAACGCCGGTGCACAAGCGCTCGAAGTTGAAAAGATGATTTTCGAACAGCTTCGCCAAGCGGTTCTTGGCCAATCCGGCCCCATAACGCAAGCGGCACAGGGATTGGCGGAAATCGATTTTGCAACTGCATTGGCCGACCTCGCCATTGACCTAAACTGGATTCGGCCAATCATCGAGCAAGACAGTTCCTTCTACGTTGAAGGTGGCCGTCACCCCGTGGTCGAGCATGCCCTGCGCCGAACCGGTGCTTCGTTCATAGCCAATGACTGTAACCTCGGCGAAAAACCGGTCTGGCTGCTGACCGGCCCCAACATGGCGGGCAAGTCAACCTTCCTGCGCCAGAACGCGCTGATCACCATTTTGGCGCAAATGGGCAGCTACGTTCCGGCAATTCGTGCACAAATCGGCATAGTTGACCAGGTTTTCAGCCGCGTCGGCGCGGCGGATGATCTGGCGCGGGGACGCTCTACTTTCATGGTCGAAATGGTCGAGACCGCCGCCATCCTTAACCAAGCCGGACCCAACGCCTTGGTCATCTTGGATGAAATCGGTCGTGGCACCGCCACTTATGACGGCCTGTCGATCGCCTGGGCGACGCTGGAACACCTGCACGACGTCAACAGATGCCGCACCTTGTTCGCTACCCACTACCACGAACTGACCGGGCTAAGCTCCCGCTTGAGCGGCCTGCACAACGCCACAATGGCGGTGCGCGAATGGCAGAACGAGGTCATTTTCCTGCACGAAGTCCGCGCTGGTGCCGCTGATCGTTCCTATGGCGTGCAAGTTGCGAAACTCGCTGGCCTTCCCGTCGCGGTAACGGACAGGGCGCGAGAAATCCTCGACGCTTTGGAAAAAGGCGAACGCGAAGGGGCGGCAAAGCCCGCTGCTTTACTTGACGACCTGCCGCTTTTCACCGCGCGGCCCATCCCGCCAACACCAAAATCATCCGCGGCAGAAGCCAGACTAAGGGAAATTCACCCCGACGAGCTGACACCAAAAGACGCGCTGGCTTTGATTTATGAACTGCGCAACTTGCAGCAGGATCAGTAGAGCGTTTCTTTATACAATTCCTGCACAAGCGCCTCGGTGGTATAGGGCACATCCAGCCCACCGGTATGCGCCTGAATGACATCGCCCAAACCCGCTACGGGGCGTTTTGGCGGCCAAGTCTCCGGCTTCCAAAGCCCCGAGCGCATAAATGCCTTGCCGCAATGCAGGAACGCTTCCTGCACTTGCACCAAAGTCACGGTTTTTGGGGCACGGCCATTAACCGAAAATTGCCCGCATAGGGCGGCGTCTTCGCTGATCGAGGCAACTCCGTTGACTCGCAAAGTTTCACCCACCGTCGGGATCAAAAACAACAGCGCCACTTGCGGATTGCGGATGATATTCAGCAACCCGTCGATCCGATTATTCCCCGGCCGATCCGGTATCGCTAGGGTGGAATTATCCAAAACGTGCACGAAGCCTGCTGCATCGCCCTTTGGCGACACGTCCAAAGTCTCGCCGTTGCTGGTCGCCAACAAGATAAACGGCGCGTCGGCGATGAACGCTCGGCAATGCGAATCCAGCCGATCAATTACCTTGGCAGCCGCACGCTCACCCACCGTACCGTAAAGTTCACGCAGCCGCGCCTCGTTCATTCCTCGACCTCAACCACCGGTTCCATCCTCAACGTATTAGACGAAACCCCCACCTGCGCCGGACGTAGCAACCGCTCACCAATCATGAACCCCGAGGCCATCACTTGAATGACGGTGCCTTTCACCGTGCCCGGCACCGGCGCTTCAAACATCGCTTGATGCAGCTTCGGGTCAAAAACTTCGCCCGGTTCTGGATGCAGGATAACAATCTTATGCTTGGCAAAGGTCGAAACCAATTCACGCTGGGTCAATTCCAGCCCTTCGATCAACGGTTTCGCGGTTTCGCGCAACTCATCGGTGATCGCATCCAGCGCCCGCCCCATATTGTCGTAAACTGACAGCAAATCCCGCGCCAAACGGGTGCTGCCATACACTTCGGCGTCGCGCCGATCCCGCTCACCCCGTTTACGGCTATTCTCGGCATCCGCCAAAGACCGCAACAATCGATCCTTCAGTTCGTTATTCTCCTGACGCAACGAATCGATATCCTGCTCGTCGCCCATCAGCGCCGCCAGATCTTCTTCGCTGATATCATCCAGCTCCAGATCGCTTTCCATTTCGCCGTTCAAAATCTTTTCACCCATCGTCCACGCCTCATTTCGCTGTCCGGCTGGCGACAAGTCGCCCCACCAGTTGGGCCGTATAGTCAACAATCGGCACCACCCGCCCATAATTCAGGCGGGTCGGCCCAATCACACCAACAGCACCGATAATTTTACGGTCGGCATTCATATAGGGACTGACCACCAAAGAGGAACCCGAAAGTGAGAAAAGTTTGTTCTCCGACCCAATAAAAACCCGCACGCCGGAACCCGCTTCGGTCAAATCGAGCAATTGTGCCAAATCGCGCTTGCGCTCGAGGTCTTCGAACAACTGACGAATGCGCTCCATATCCGAATCAAGCGCGCCATCACCCAGTAATTGCGCCTGACCGCGCACAATCAACCGATCCTGCGTGCTGTCGTCGCCCAGTGACCAAGCCGCCACGCCCGCTTCGATCAGCGATTGCGCCAAAACGTCAATTTCCTGCCGTCGCGTATCAATTTCGCGGGAAACCGTGCCGCGCAAATCCGAAATCGTCCGCCCCTCCAGCACCGCATTCAGAAAATTCGCCGCTTCCCGCATTGCCGAAGGCGTCATGCCGATGGGCGGGGTAAACATCCGGTTCTCAACGCGGCCATCTGCCGTCACCAACACCACCAAGGCGCGTTCGGGCGACAGCGCCACAAACTCCAAATGCTTGATCGGTGCTTCAATCTTGGGCGTTAGAACCAGCGACGCGCCTTTGGTCATCGCCGCCAGCATCGACCCGGCCTGATCCAAGGCCTGGGTCAAATCCTGATCACCCACCCCCATCGATCGCTCAATTTCCGCCTGTTCGGCCCCGGAAACCGTGCCGACCTCCATCATGCCATCGACAAACAGCCGTAACCCTTGTTGGGTAGGAATGCGCCCGGCCGATACATGCGGGCTACCGAGTAAGCCAAGAAGCTCCAAATCCTGCATCGTATTACGCACGGTTGCCGCCGAAATCCGCTCGGTCAACGAGCGCGACAACGTGCGCGACCCCACCGGATCGCCCTTTTCCAGATACGATTCGACGACTGCGCGAAACACCTCGCGGCTGCGCTCGTTCATTTCGCCAAGGGCAGAGGGTGCGTCGGGCATTGGCTGTTTTAGAAACAACCGATCCTCCGGTCAATTGCAACCTTGGCTGGACCTTCGCCGATGCAGCGTCTATCACACGCGCGAATTGTCATGGAGTCCGCAACATGCGCCCATCTGGCCGCGCCACCAATGCCCTGCGCAACATCAGCATCGAACCCAATGTCAGCAAACATGCCGAAGGTTCCTGCCTGATCCGCTGCGGTGACACCCATGTTCTATGCACCGCCTCGCTGGAGGAATCGGTGCCAGTTTGGTTGCGCAAAACTGGCCTCGGCTGGGTGACGGCCGAATACGGCATGTTGCCGCGCTCCACCGGCAGCCGCATGCGGCGCGAGGCAACTTCGGGCAAGCAAGGCGGAAGAACGCAAGAAATTCAACGCCTTATCGGTCGTTCGTTGCGGGCTGGCGTTGACCGGGTTGCTTTGGGCGAACGTCAGATCACCGTCGATTGCGATGTGATCCAAGCCGACGGCGGTACCCGCTGTGCGGCCATTACCGGCGGCTGGGTTGCTTTGCGGCTGGCGGTAAAAAAACTGTTGGCCTCAGGTGAAATCAAATCCGACCCGATTACCGATCACGTCGCGGCCATTTCCTGCGGGTTATACGGTGGGCAACCAGTCGTTGACCTCGATTATGTCGAAGACAGCGACGCTGGCATGGACGCCAATGTCGTGATGACCGGCAAGGGTGGGCTGGTAGAGGTGCAAGGCACGGCGGAGGGCGCGACTTTCACCCGCGACCAGTTGTCGATCCTGCTTGATCTGGCCGCAGCCGGAATAGCCGAACTTGTGGCGCTGCAGAAAGCCGCCACAGCGTGACACGACGATTCGACGGCAAGACCCTGCTGGTTGCCACCCATAACGCTGGCAAACTGGCTGAAATTGCGCGTCTGCTGCAACCCTTTGAAATCGCAACGCTTTCGGCGAGCGATCTGGGCTTGCCTGAACCCGTTGAAACCGAAACCACCTTCATCGGCAACGCCCGGCTCAAGGCGCATGCAGCAGCCAAGGCGGCCAATTTGCCCGCTTTGGCCGATGACAGCGGGATCGAGGTCGAAGCCCTCAACAGTGCTCCCGGCGTTTACACCGCCGATTGGGCCGAAACGCCGAACGGGCGCGATTTTACGTTGGCTATGACACGCACTTGGGATGAATTACAGGCGCTGAACGCCCCATTCCCGCGCAAAGCCCGCTTTTGCTGCACATTGGTGTTGGCGTGGCCCGACGGCGAGGATGCGGTGTTTGAAGGTTACGCCAATGGTCAGATCGTCTGGCCCATGCGCGGCGAATTGGGCCACGGCTATGACCCAATATTCATGCCCGAGGGCTATGACACCACCTTTGGTGAAATGGATCGCTGGAAGAAAAACCAAATCAGCCACCGGGCGGAAGCTTTCCGCAAACTGGTGGCCGCATGTTTTGAGGGGGAATAATATGAAATCGGAACGGAAACTCATCTCAACCGGCTCGCCGTTTGAAAAGACCATGGGTTACAGCCGCGCCGTCGTGCAGGGCGACTGGTGCTTCATTTCCGGCGTCACTGGTTACGATTATGCGACAATGAAAATGCCGGAAGGCGTGGCCAACCAAGCCAGCAATTGCTTCGCAACCATCGAAAACGTGCTCAAAAATGCTGGTTTCAGCATGAAGGATACCGTACGCGTGCAATACTCGCTGACCGACGCAAACCTTGTTGACGCAGCACTTCCCGCCCTCGGCAAAGCCTACGGCGAAATTCGCCCGGCGGCAACAATGGTGATCGCGGGCCTGATCCGCCCCGAAATGCTGATTGAAATCGAAGTTACGGCTTTCAAGGGCTAACTCGTGCAAGACTGGCAAACTGCAGGTTTCGGCGTCTATATCCACTGGCCGTTCTGCCTGCACAAATGCCCCTATTGTGATTTCAACTCGCATGTCAGCGCGAAAGTTGATCAAGGCCAGTGGGCCACGGCACTGGTGCAGGAAATTGAGCGTACCGCAAAGCTGGTGCCCAACCGCCGCGTCGATTCCATCTTCTTTGGCGGCGGCACCCCCAGCCTGATGCCTGCGTCAACCGTTGGGTCGATAATCGACACAATTCACCGCGTTTGGGGCATCAAACCTGGTGCCGAAATCACCCTTGAGGCCAACCCCACCTCGGTCGAGGCCGAGCGTTTCGCCGCTTATGCCAAGGCCGGCGTCAATCGCGTTTCGCTAGGCGTGCAAGCCCTGAACGACCCCGATCTCAAGGCGCTGGGCCGAATGCACACCGTCGCCGAGGCGCGGCAAGCTTTTGATATCGCAAAGAAAAACTTTCACCACGTCAGCTTTGACCTTATCTATGCTCGACAAAACCAAACCCAATCCGCTTGGGAAGCCGAACTGACGCAGGCCCTGACGATGGCCGCCGACCACCTGTCGCTCTACCAGCTCACCATCGAAGACGGCACCCGCTTTGGCGATATGAAGGCACGGGGCATCCTGCGCGGTCTACCCACCGACGACCTTTCCGCCGACCTCTACCAACTGACCCAGGACATGACCAAATCTGCCGGTCTGCCCGCTTACGAAATCTCCAACCACGCCAAGCCGGGGGCCGAAGGCCGCCATAATCTGATCTACTGGCGCTACGGCGATTTCGTCGGCATCGGCCCCGGCGCGCATGGTCGATTAACCATTAACGGCCAGCGAATCGCCACTAACACGCATCGTGACCCGGCGACGTGGCTGAAGGCAGCGCAAGACGGCGCTGGCGAATTGCCCCGCGAAGTCGTGTCGCCAAATGACCAAGCCGCGGAATATCTGCTGATGTCGCTGCGGTTATCCGAGGGAAGCGATCTAGATCGCTACCAATCCCTTGGCGGCGCTTTCAACGCCAAATCGCTGCAAGACCTTGAATCCGAAGGCTTTTTGCACCGTTCAGGAAATATCATCCGCGCCAGTAAAACCGGCCGCCCCGTCCTCAACGCTGTTCTGGCGCGGATCGTCGGCTAGCATCCGGTTCAGCCGGGCAATCAAGGCGTCCAGCTCGGCCAAGTTCCGATAAACAATCCGAAGTTCGCCGCTCTTTTTCTTGGCATCGTGCTCGATCAACACTTTGAACCCCAGATGCACGTGCAAGTCGCTTTCCAGCGCCAGTGTATCCGGGTCTTTTTGCCGCCCGCTTTTCAGCGGCTTGGCATATTTTGGCTGGTGCGAAAGCTTTGCCGCAATTTCTGCCTCGCGCACCGACAGACCCATGTTCACGATATTATGCGCCAAGTGCAGCGCGTCTGCCGCCGCCAAACAGGCCCGCGCGTGTCCCGCAGTCATACGGCCTTGTTCCAGAAAGCTTTGTACTCTTTCCGGCAAATCCATCAGCCGCAGCGCATTGGCGATGTGCGACCGGCTCTTGCCCAAGGCCTCGGC
>JANMOK010000323.1:0-8317 GCA_031369165.1 Paracoccaceae bacterium | reverse complement strand
CGCTACTGGGTGCGACTGCTGCGGGGCCTCCACGGCCGCGCAGCAGAACCAGCGCGAGACCGGGCAGGAAAACGAAGGTGACGATCATCGCTGCGACAAGGGCAATAAGATAGGTTTCCGCCAGCGGGCTGAAAAAGGCCTTTGCCGAACCCTCGATCCGGAAAACCGGAACGACTATCAGCACGCCGATCAACGTGGCAAACAGCACCGGCTGGCGGATTTCGCCCATCGCATCGAAAACGGTTGCTGCGAGCGTGCGTCCTGGATTCTGCGCCCGACGCCGCACGATCGCCTCTATCGCAATAAGTGCCGCGTCAACCACCGCAGACAGCGCCGCCACGAGACCAACGATGTGCATCACGTTAATGGTCGTATCGCGGACATAGAGGACGAGGAATGCCGTCGCGAACGAAAGTGTAATCGCGGCCACGGCAAGAATCGCCGGGCGCAGCGCTATGTAAGACAGGAATACCGCGACGGTCATCAGCGCGGCGCCGATGGTCAGCGCGCGCGCCAGTCCCGAGGTTGCGCTATCGATATAACGGGTCGCCTGATAGATCGCGCTGTCTACGGTGATGCCGGGCATGCCCTGCCTGAGCTCGGACAATGCGCTCTCCAGGCCCGCGATAACGTCGTTTGCACCGGCGTTGGGAAATTTCTCGATGACGAGCAAGATGCCGGGGCCATCGTTGATGACGGCGTCGCCGATCAGCGGCGGATGCCCCTCAACCACCGTCGCAACGTCTCCAAGCAGCAGAGAAGAGTCATTGAGCGCGATCTTTGCGAGATCGCTGGCCCTGCTGATCGGCTGGACGTGCTGGATGCCGAGCCGCTGGTTGGGCGTGTCAATCCAGCCGCCGGTGCTGAGAATCGAAGACTCAAGGAAACTCAAGGGCGAAATCCACAGCGAATCGCCGGTGCTCTCGATGACCTGTTGAAGGGTGACGCCGTTGGCCTGCAGCCGCCTTGTATCGACACGGACCTGCAATTGCCGGGCGCGCTGCCCCCAAATGGACACATTGGCAACCCCGGGAACGCTCAGCAGCTTGGGCGTCATCGTCCAGCGGGCGAGCACAGACATGTCGATCAACGAGACCTCATCCGAGGATAGCCCGACGATCATCGCCCGGCGCGCTGCCGACCCGGGTTGCAGCATGGTCGGCGGTTTCGATACGTTCGGCAATGCCCAGGCCATGGTCAGACGCTCCTGAACCATCTGGCGGGCCAGCATGAGATCGGTGCCGGGTTCGAAAGTGAGCAACACCGACGCCAGACCGGGAACAGATCTTGAACTGATCGACTGCAGATACGGCGCGGCAGTCAGGATTTCTTCGAGATTGATCGTGACGAGATTTTCAACCTCGACGGCGGAAAGGCCAAGCGCCTCGGCCTGAACCTCTACAGTCGGCGCATCGAATTCAGGCAGGACGTCAACCCGGGCGTTTCGAATGGTAAAACCACCGATTGCCAAAATAGCAAGGGAAACGACCAAAACAAGGTGACGATAGTCCAAGCCAATCCGTACAACAGACCTTAACATGCCATCCCACCCCCCCGGGTAATAGCCGTTAATAGCGGTCACACTCCGACCCACGAGACTCAGCGATAACATTTATTTTCGTTTTTGTATGTGAAAAATATTGATCACACTTTCGTGATGCATGTTTGGGCTGCCTTTTGTCGTAGATCGGAAAAGCGACGGCGGCGCATTCGACGGCCAACAAAGAGACGTGGAATGCGCCTGGGAGCCTTGGTTTTTCGCTATCCGGGACAGCTGCCCAAGCAGCAATTCTTCGTGGCGACATCGGGTCGAACCTGGCTGAAATGGACAAATTCTGGATGAATGGTGACACGGCATTTCGACCGGCAAGTCAGAAACCAACCAACTTGTTGATTTTATTGGTGAGCCCGACGGGATTCGAACCCATGACCCACTGATTAAAAGTCAGTTGCTCTACCAACTGAGCTACGGGCCCAACCGGCGCGGAACCTAGGCGGTGCAGGGTGTGCGGTCAAGGGCGGATTCGAGCCATAATGGCGCACCTTCGGCCATCTGGTTTCCAAAGCGCAAAACGAATATAGAACCGCGATGGACAGTCCGAACCCTTTGACGCCCTTGCGCTTTCTCAAAATGCATGGGCTTGGCAATGATTTCGTTGTGATCGACGCGCGTAACGGCGCCGATCCAGTCAATTCTTCAATTGCCAAAGCTTTGGGCGACCGGCATCGCGGCGTCGGGTTTGACCAGCTTGCCGTGATCCGCAACGGGCAGGGCGTGGCGGCGGCAGTCGATTACTGGAATTCCGACGGTACCCTGGCGGATGCCTGCGGCAACGCAACGCGTTGTGTGGCGCAGGTGTTGTTGGCCGAAACCAAAGCCAGCAACCTTACACTGCGAACGGGCAGGGGCGATCTTTATGCCGAGGATGCTGGTCAAGGCTTGATCCGGGTCAACATGCTGCAGCCGCAATTGACGTGGCAATCGGTGCCACTGGCCCGCGACGTCGACCTCAACGCACTTCCGATTGCCGGCAATCCCGGCGCTGCTGGCATGGGCAATCCGCATTGCGTGTTTGTTGTCCCGAATGTCGAGGCGATAAACCTTGAAAAAGTCGGTCCGCAAATCGAACACCATGAACTGTTTCCACAGCGGACCAACGTCGAGTTCTGCCACATCATCGACCGCCAGAATGTGCGGATGCGAGTTTGGGAACGCGGCGGAATGGTGACGCTGGCCTGTGGCTCGGGTGCCTGCGCGGCGACTGTGGTGCTGCATCGCCAAGGCCACACGGACAGGGCCATCACCCTGCATCTGGACGGCGGCAACATCAACATCGACTGGCGCGACGATGGCGTTTGGATGACCGGGCCAACCGCCTTGGTTTTTGAGGGCACTCTGTCGCCCGAATTTCTGGCCGCCCTCAGATGAACGCCCCGATCTTTGAAACTTTCGGCTGCCGCCTGAACGCCTATGAAACCGAGGCGATGCGAGAACTAGGCGCGGTTGCGGGGTTGGACAACGCCATCGTCATCAACACCTGCGCCGTCACATCCGAGGCGGTGCGCCAAGCCAAACAACGTATCCGCAAACTGCGCCGCGAAAACCCATCCGCGCGGATGATCGTTACCGGTTGCGCCGCGCAAACCGAACCCGAAACCTTCGCCAACATGCCCGAAGTCGATCAGGTGATCGGCAATCTGGAAAAGATGCAGGGCGAAACGTGGCGCAATTTGGCCGTGCCAAACCTGATCGGCCCAACCGAAAAAATTCTGGTCAACGACATCATGGCCGCCACCGAAACCGCGGGCCATCTGATTGACGGTTTTGGCACCAGGGCACGGGCCTATGTGCAGGTGCAAAACGGCTGCGATCACCGCTGCACCTTCTGCGTCATCCCCTATGGCCGCGGCAATTCGCGCTCGGTTCCAGCGGGGGTAGTGGTCGAACAGATCACCCGCCTGGTGGCGGGCGGCTATAACGAAGTGGTGCTGACCGGCGTTGACCTTACTTCGTGGGGGGCAGACATGCCCGGCCAGCCGCGCTTGGGTGACCTTGTGCAGCGCATCCTCAAACTGGTCCCTGACCTGCCACGCCTGCGCATCAGTTCCATCGATTCCATCGAGGCCGACCCGGCGCTGGTCGAGGCCATCGCCACAGAAAAACGCCTGATGCCGCACCTGCACCTCAGCCTGCAGGCGGGCGACAACATGATCCTGAAACGCATGAAACGCCGCCACAGCCGCGACGATTCGATCCGCTTCTGCGAAGACACCCGCAGGGCCCGCCCCGACATCATCTTCGGGGCCGATTTCATCGCCGGTTTCCCGACCGAAACCGAATCGATGTTCGACAATACCTTGAAATTGGTGACCGAATGCGGCCTGACTTGGCTGCACGTCTTTCCCTATTCGCCCCGCCCAGGCACCCCCGCCGCACGCATGCCTGCGGTCCACGGTACCGCGATCAGGGAACGCGCCGCGCGACTGCGCGAAATAGGCGCCCTCAAGGAGCAAATCCACCTAGGCGCCCAAATCGGACGCACCCATTCGATCCTGACCGAAAGCCCTCGCATGGGCAGAACTGAGGGGTTTACCGAAGTCGCGTTCCATACCGACCAACCGGTTGGACAGATCCTGCGGGCGCAAATAACGAAAGTTAACAACAAGCAACTGGTGGTGTGATTCCATAACCCCCAGCGCTGCAGTTACCACCTTGCGCTAAAGGCAGCCTTGCCCGCACAGCCGCGACACTTGAAATCAATCCAGCGCCATTGCACATGCTAAAGCATGTTAACCATTCGCTTACTTTTGGCGTTCGCCCTGATCGGCACGTTTGCAAGCGCCGCCGAATTCTCCGGTCGTGCCCGTGTTGTCGATGGTGACACGCTCGACGTGGCCGGCCAGAAAATCCGTATCGAAGGGATTGACGCCTTTGAATCTGCTCAAACCTGCTTTGACGCCCAAGGCAATGTCTGGGAATGTGGCCAAGCGGGAACTGCCTACCTTATCAAACTGACGCGCGGCAAAACCATCAGCTGCCGCGGTCAGGATTTTGACCCATACGACCGCCTGATCGCTGATTGCCGCGTCAATGGCACCGACATCGGTGCCGCGATGGTACAGCAAGGTCTGGCGCTGGTTTTCGCCAAGTTTTCGGCAACCTATGTCGATCAGCAACAACAAGCAAAAATCGCCAAGGCAGGGGTATGGTCCGGCACTTTTCTGACCCCTTGGGAATTCCGCGCGATGGTCTGGACCCTGTCTGCCCAGGCCGCCCCCGGCGATTGCCCGATCAAGGGCAACATCTCGGGCAGTGGCAAGATCTATCACGCGCCCTATTCCAAAAGCTACGCAAAAACCCGTATCGACGAAAGCAAGGGCGAACGCTGGTTTTGCTCCGAGGCCGATGCGCTGACAGCGGGCTGGCGCGCGCCACTGACCAACTAAGCCGGGCGATGGACATTCTGCGGTTGTAATGATATTTCCGTCCAGAGGCAGTAAATACAAGAAACTTTTTGTAACGCTAAAGCGTGTTTTGCGGAATTGTGGAGTCGTGTTGGGGGATACAGGCAAGTGTCGATAACGTTCGATCTGACCGGCACCAGTGCCAATTCAACTAGCATGGTTTTCGTCTATGACGGGCTTCAGCTGACATTGACCAGCGGCCTGTTTGACCCTGACAACAACAACCAGATCTTCGAAAACACCCCGATCCTGAACCAGACGGTCGACGGCATCGGCATGCTGAACCCCTATGGTGACGCCGAAGCCGCCATTGACGGTGACGGCAAACACGAAGTTGCGATTTTCAGCTTTTCGCAGGTTGTCAAAATAACTTCGATCACCCTGACCCCCATGCCGACCCGGTTCAACGAAACCGCCGAAAACGTGACATTCCGGCTGTTCAACGATGGTTTGATCGCGGCGACTGCCAGCACTTTGCTGGATGCCAGCCATACCAATGCGATCGCGCTTTATGGCGAAAATGTCGGCATCGGTGCCTATAACCGGTATGACGGTTTCCGCATTGCCGCCATCACCGTAGAATTTCCGGCCGCCAGTGTGCAAGACGATGTTGCCGCCATAACCCGCAGCCAGCATTCGCTGGACCTGTTCGTTTTGGCCAATGATACCGACGCCAAATCCATCCTCAGCGTTGATTCAACTGGCCTTGCCGGGTCGGTCGCTATTTCAGCGGACGGCCAATCGCTGATCTATACCAACTCCGGTCCTTTTTCCGGCCTGATCGCGGGCCAGACGGCCGCGGAACTGTTCACCTGCAGCATCCTTGGCTGGGACGGGACCATTCACCTCGAAACCATTTCACTGACAGTCAAAGGTGTTGGCGGCCAAAATTTCATCACCGGCACCAGCAGCAAGAACACCCTGAATGGCACCGCCTTGGGTGATACGATCAGCGGCTTGGCGGCCAATGACAAACTTTATGGTGGCGCTGGTGACGACCTGCTGGTCGGCGGCGCGGGCAAGGACATTCTCGATGGCCAATCCGGCGGTGACGAAATGTCGGGCGGCGCTGACAACGACACCTATTTCGTCGAAGACATTAACGACGTTATCATCGAACTGGCGAACGAGGGCACCGATATCGTCAATTCCTCGGCAAGTTTCACGCTTTCGGCCAACGTCGAACGGCTTACCCTGACCGGGACCGAAAATATCAACGCCACTGGAAATGCCGGCAACAACACGCTGCTCGGCAATTCCGGCGCCAACCGCCTCGAGGGCAAAGACGGCAGCGACAGCCTCAACGGCGGCGCTGGTGCCGATCTCATGCTGGGTGGGGCAGGCAGCGACAGTTACACAGTTGACGACATCAACGATGCGTTAATAGAACTGTATAACCAAGGCACTGACAGCGTTTCTTCATCCATTACATTCATCCTGTCCCCAACCTTGGAAAACCTGACTCTGACCGGATCGGGTGCCATCGACGGCAGCGGAAATGCCTCGAAAAACACCCTGAACGGCAATGGCGCGGCCAACACTTTGCTGGGCTTTGGCAGTGCCGACAAACTGTCGGGCGGCCTTGGTGCCGACATCCTGAACGGAGGCACGGGCAAAGATACCCTGACCGGCGGCGGCGATGCCGACGCCTTCCAGTTTGGCGATGCCGGCAGCAGCCATTGGGATAACGTCACCGACT
The DNA here is from genome assembly GCA_031369165.1 of Paracoccaceae bacterium. Classification (GTDB taxonomy): domain Bacteria; phylum Pseudomonadota; class Alphaproteobacteria; order Rhodobacterales; family Rhodobacteraceae; genus JANMOK01. Next base: position 1,653 of record JANMOK010000323.1, on the reverse strand, counting down.
TTGCCCTTGGCCAAGACACAATCGCCCTGATCGGCAGCGCCTTTGGCTTGGCCGCGGGGGCGCTTGCCTTTGAGTTGTTCGCCTTTGGCACAGTGGCAACCGAGGCACAGCACCGGGTCATCTATGATCAATTCACCGGCAATATCTGGTTTGACGCCGATGGCAGCGGGGCGGGAGGCAGGCAACAAGTCGCCTCCCTCACCGATGGCCTGGCGCTGACCTTCGCGGATTTCGGCGTCCTGTAAGGACTTACATCCCAAACCATCGCGCTTTGCGGAAAGTCCCGAACGTATCCTTGTCTTTTCGCAAGCCCTCCGAAGGTGCGTGGAACGTGCCGGTAGGTTTTGGGCCCGAAAAGAAATCGACTTCCACCTTGGCGATCCGACCCTTGCCGAATTCAAAATAGCAGGTTCCCCTGCCACCATAGCTTCCTTTGCCGGCTTCTCCTTTTATCAGGGAAACCAGCGTTACTGCCACCGATTGCGACTCGCCTTCGGCAAAGACTCCCGCCTTCGGCGTGCCGGTATTGGCAATATCGCCCACCGCGAAAACCCCCGGCCAGCGCGTTTCCAAGGTGCGCGGATCGACCGGTACCCAGCCATCTTCTGCCATGCCACTGCGCTTCACCGCCAATGGCGCACAATGTTTCGGCACCCCAAGCAGCAAGTCGCACGCCATCACGCTGTCATCATCCAGCGTGACAGTCTTGGCCGTTGGGTCAACCGCAGCGACCTGGCGGTCCGGAACCCATATGATCCCGCGCTCGGCAAATGCTCCAAGCAAAGCGACCGAGGTTTCCGGCGAGGGCGGCAACGGCGTGCCAAACGGGACCACCACACTGATCTCGCAATCCTGCCGCACCCCGCGTTCGACCAGGAAATCGTGCAGCAAGAGTGCGGCTTCACTCGGCGCAGGCGGGCACTTGAACGGCGCCGCGCAGACGCCAATCACGACCTTGCCCTTGACGAATGCTGGCAGAATCGATCGCAACCTGTCGGCCCCGGCGAACGAGTAAAACTCGCTGCTCGCCGCCAATCCCGGCGTCGCTGCGATGTCATAGTCCGCCCCCAATGCCACCACCAGATAATCTGCCTCATGAAACCCCTTGTCCGTCACCACCCGTTTCGTCGCGGGGTCAATCAACGTCACGGTTTCCCGCAACAACCTCACCCCCGGTTTGACGAAATTGGCATAGGGCATGCGCACTTCATCCAGCGTCTTGCGCCCAAACATCACATCCAGCTTGGAATAGCCAAACACGAACGCATCCCCCTTGTCGATCAGCGTCACCTCAACGCCGTCGCCGAAAGTCTCCGACAAAATGGAACTTAGTTCCATGCCGCCGAAGCCGGCACCAAGGATTAGGATAGTTGGTTTCATGCGATGAACCTTTCGATGTTGAAATAAGCAAAGTCAACTTAGCTTAATTCGGAAACTCTTGTTAAGACATGGATATTAAAGGCAAAAAACCCGTGAATTAGTAACGCCCCCCCTCACACTCAAGCAAATATACTTCATCTCCAGATAATCCTCGATCCCGTGGCTCGATCCTTCGCGCCCCAGCCCCGATTGTTTCATTCCGCCAAACGGCGCTTCGGCGGTCGAAACAAGCCCGGTGTTGACCCCGACCATGCCATATTCCAGCGCCTCGGC
>JANMOK010000314.1:0-19194 GCA_031369165.1 Paracoccaceae bacterium | reverse complement strand
CCTGGACGAGCCGACAAACCATTTGGATATCGAAAGCCGCGAAGCCTTGGTGCAGGCGCTGACCGACTATACCGGCGCAGTAATTCTGGTCAGTCACGACCCGCATTTGGTGGAACTGGTTGCCGATCAGTTGTGGTTGGTGAATGAGGGCGAAGTAAAACCATTCGATGGCGATATGGAAGCCTATCGCAGGTTCTTATTGTCCGAACGCGGCGGCGAAAGACAGCGCAGCGCCAAGTCGGCCGCGAAAAAGGTTGATCTGGTGGCATTGAAGGCAGAACTTGCGCGCTGCGAAGACCGCGTGCAAAAGCTGGAAATCATGCGCAACCAGATTGATGACCGCCTGGCGGATCCGAAACTTTACGACAAGGGTTCGGTGGAGATTGCGAAGTGGCAATCCAAGCGCGCCGAAATTGCCGCGGGGCTTGAGCGGGCAGAATCGCTATGGGCGGATGCACAAGGCAAACTTGATCGGCTGGCTGGATGATCGAACTTGCCATTTCGGCCTTCGTGACCATGTTTGTCATCGTCGACCCCATAGGTCTGGCACCCTTGTTTGTGGCGCTTACCAAGGGGCGCACACAGGCGGAACGACGTCGGATAGGGCTGAGGGCCTGTCTGATCGCCATGGCCTTGTTGACGCTGTTTGGCGTTGCTGGTGAAAGCCTGTTGTCGGTTATCGGCATCGGCATGCCGGCGTTTCGTATCTCGGGCGGGATATTGCTATTCATGATTGCCACCGAAATGTTGTTTGAACGGCGCAGCCAGCGGCGCGAACAAACCGTGGAAGATAAACCCGACCCTTCGGTATTTCCGCTCGCCACACCGTTGATTGCCGGTCCCGCCGCGCTGACCTCGATGATCCTGCTGACCGGGCAGCAGTCGGGCAATTGGACCGGCATTGTGGTTGTGCATCTGGTCGTTTTGGCTGTGGTTGCCCTGGCGTTCGTATTCTTCCTGATGGGCGGCGTTATTGAGCGGATACTGGGACATACTGGAACGGTTGTTATTCATCGGTTGCTTGGCATTCTTCTGGCGGCGATGTCGGTGCAGTTCATCATCGACGGACTGGGTGACCTTGGTTTGGCGGGGTTCTGAATGAACTGGCCCGACGACGCCGCACGGCTGATTTATCTGGTGGTGCTTGCCGCATTCATCGCGACCTATTTTCTGTCTGACCTTCGCAACCGGCTGAATCAAACCCTGCAAATGGTGGCGGTTTGGGCCCTGATTTTCATGGCCGCCATTGCCGCTTATTCGTTCCGCGACCTTGTTGGCGGACAATTGTTTTCGTCCTCGCCACAGGTCGGCGCGGGTGGATTTTCGATCCAGCGCCAAGATGACGGTCATTTCTATCTGATCTTGCAGGCCAATGGCCAAGACGTGGAATTTGTGGTTGATACCGGGGCTTCGGATATTGTTCTCAACCAAGGCGATGCGGCAGCGATTGGCATAGACGTCAATCGTCTTGATTTTGCGGGTCAAGCTAACACCGCAAATGGCGTGGTAAGAATTGCCGAGGCTCGCCTGGCCACTCTGATCGCACCGGGGATGGAATTGCACGACGTGCGCGTTTCGGTGAACGGTGGCGAATTGGACAAATCCTTGCTGGGAATGTCCTATTTGAACCGGTTTCGCGGCATTGCCATCGAAGGCGATGTGATGACGCTGACGCCTTAGTTCGATTCGGCCTTTTTCACCCATTTGCCGCCGTCTTGCGCCCAATAAATCGCCTTGGCACCGGCCTTCGCCATCACTTTCCAATCTTCGCGGGCTTCGGCCAGCCGGTCGGGATCATTGCCGTCGAAAAGAATGCAGACGCGCTGGAAACGGTCAATTGCCGATAGTTCAGGCCTGGCGCCGTCAACCAAAATCAATATCTCCGGGTCGTTTGATAGTTCGGTGGTCGTCAACAAGATTGGTTGCAGCGCGGCGTTGGCATCGGTTTCCCTGCCATGCGGCAGAAAACTGTCCTCCCGATAGGTCCAGAGCTGGGCATCCAGCATATCCAGACGTGCCCGCGCCGTGCCCTTGACCGCGACTTTCCAGCCGCGCTGCAGCGACTTCTCCAGAATCTCTGGCAACACCTGTTCCAGCGGGCGTTCCGCCAGGTGATAGAATAAGACCTCGCTCACTGCTCAAAATGCTTTCGGATCAGATGGTCCAGGCTGCGCACGCCCCATCCCGTCGCCCCTTTTGGCGCGAAATCTGTTTCGGAATTGACCAAGGCAACGCCGGCGATATCGAGATGAATCCACGGGGTTTCTGGTTTTACAAAGCGCTGCAGGAACATGGCGGCGGTAATTGCCCCGCCGGGTCTGCCACCTACATTCATCACGTCAGCGATGCGGGACTTGAGGGCTTTATCGTAGGCTGGCGCAACCGGCATCCGCCAAGCGCCCTCGCCCTCGGCCTTGGCGGCTGACAGGAACTTTTCGCACAAGTCGTCGTTGTTGGAAAATACGCCGGCCATTTCGTGGCCCAGACCGATGATAATGGCACCAGTCAGGGTCGCCAGATCGATCATGGCGCAGGGTTTGAAGCGCTCTTGCGCGTACCACATCACGTCAGCCAGCACCAAACGCCCTTCGGCATCGGTATTGATGACTTCGATTGTATCGCCCTTCATGGATGTGACCACATCGCCGGGCCGTTGGGCATTGCCATCGGGCATATTTTCAACGATGCCGACAAGCCCAACCACGTTGGCCTTGGCATTTCGCAAGGCGAGGGTGCGCATGACGCCCGCCACCACTGCAGCGCCGCCCATATCCATTGTCATGTCTTCCATGCCAGCCGCCGGTTTGATCGAGATTCCGCCGGTGTCAAACACGACGCCTTTGCCGACCAGCGCCAGTGGTGCTTCGCTGCCGCCATTCTGCCAGCGCATGACCACAACTTTGGACGGGCTGGGCGACCCTTGCCCGACGCCTAACAACGCCCCCATTCCAAGTTTGGCAAGGTCGGAATCTTCCAGAATCTCCACCTCAAGCCCCGACTCTCGCATCGCCGCGAGCCGCGCTGAAAAGTCATCGGTGGTCAGGATGTTTGCCGGTTCGTTGACCAAATCACGGGTGAAAAACACGCCCTTGGTTACCGCTTGCTGTGGCAGCGAAGCCAGTTCTGCGGTCGAAACGTCTGGTACCAGGAAGGTGACTGCGTTGCGAACATCAACTTTCTTCGATTTATGATTTTCAAATGAATAAGCCATCAGAGCCAGGCCAAACGCCACGTCATGCGCCGCGATGTGCGGACCGGCCAAAACTGCAAGCGCCGTTTTGCCCCTTTGGGCCGCGATGGCCGCTCCTGCCTTGCGCCAATCGTCGGCCGCCGAATTTGCGGAAACCTTTACAACCAAAATAGTTTCGGCCTGCACCTGGCTGGGAAACGCGATCGACATGCATTCGCCGGGTTTGGCGTCTTTGAAAGCCTGACTGTTCGACAGACGTGCAATTGCACCACCTGTGGCCTCGTTGACCAATTCACAATTGGAATCCATCGTGCCGCTTTCATCAAGGAAAATGGCGATCCTGCCTTCCAGTTTCTCAATCTGCACGTTTTCAAGTGGCGAAAAATTGATTTGTAACGGCTCGGTCAAAATGGCCTCCTTGGCGGCGAGTCATGGCGACTGGTTTCGTAACTGGTTTTGGCGGACTTGACCAGTTCGCAAGGGTCCACTAGGCCGCTTGTGAAAGGCGAAACCAACAATGACGATTGATCGATTGGATCGTTATATTCTGACCCAGCTGTTGGGTCCGTTCGGATTTTTCGCATTGGTCTTTACCGGTATCATCTGGCTGACCCAAGCGCTTGGGCTGGTGGACAGGGTGATTGTCAATAACCAGTCCGCTCTGGTTTTTTTGGAGTTTTCGACGCTTATTCTGCCGCGCGTCATGGCAAGTGTGCTGCCGATAGCCGCCTTTGGCGCCGCCATTTACGCAACAAATCGCCTCTATGCGGAATCAGAACTTGTTGTCGTCATGGCGGCGGGGAGGTCATACTTGCGTTTGACCGTGCCATTTTTGCTGTTTGGCTTCATCGCGATGGCAATTTCCTATGCGCTTACCCTGTATTTGGTACCAGTTAGCGGCGGCCGCCTTGCCGACCGGATGTATGGCATCCGCAATGACGTTACCAATTCCCTCATTGGCGAGGGAGAATTCGTTCATCCGTCGAGCGACGTGACAATCTATGTGAAAGATACCAGCCGAAACGGTGAAATGATTGGCATTTTTCTGCACGACCAAAGAGACGCGGACAATGCAGTGACCTATACGGCGCGCAAGGCGCTGCTGCTGCGCGAAGGCGAAACTTCGCGGCTGATCATGTTTGATGGGATCGCGCAGAGTTCGAGCCAGACCAGCGATACGCTTTCAACGGTAAAATTTGTGCAATTTGCCTATGATCTCAGCGATATTGCCGCGGAACGAGCTGCCCGGCAAAAGCCCCCGAGCGAATACCGGGTGTCCGACCTGCTTTCGCCGTCACCGGACATGCTGGCTTCGCAAAAATTCCGGATCGGGGATTACGTCGCCGAGGCACACAATCAGATTTCCGCGCCGATTCTGGCTCTGGTTTTCCCGGTTTTGGCGATGATAAGCACGTTGTCGGGTTCACACCGAAGAAACGGCAACGCCCTTCGGACTGCTGTGGCGGTGACAGTCGCTGCAATCATTCAGTTAGGGGCCGTACTGGCAAAAAGCTATGTGAGTGAGCGACCGGAACAATTTATCATCAGCTACATTCCCGCCATCGTCGCGACAGGCGTTGCGGCAATCCTGATTTCGCGCAGCAGCGCGGTCCGACTGCCCAAGCCCTGGCGAAAGCTGCGGGGATGAAACTTTATCGATATGTCGGGCGGCGGTTTATCTGGTCGCTATTGAAGGCACAGCTGATCATAATCGGCATAATCCTGCTGTTTGACACTGTTGATTTGCTGCAGCAATTCAAAGGTATAGCCGGGACCGCCGCGGTTCTAGGCCTGGCGGCAGTCCGCCTGCCCGCCATTGTTTCGCAAACATTTCCATTGGTCGTTTTGATCGCCAGCCTTTGGACTTTTCTGGCTTTGGCGCGATCAAGCGAATTGGTGATAAGCCGAGCTGCGGGAGTTTCTGGACTTAAGCTTATCACGCTGCCGCTGCTGCTGTCGTTTTCGCTGGGCGTGTTTGCATTTTCGGCAATGAACCCGATTGTGTCGGCCACAAAACAGCGTGAATCGCAGCTTCGACAGTCCTTGGGCTCCAATGTCGAAACCAAATTGTCATTGAGTGGCCAGAACATCTGGCTTCGGCAAAGTTCCGAGAGCGGGCAAATGGTATTGCAAGCGTCAAGGGCGGAACAAGATGGTTCCGCCTTGCACAATGTGCGGATGTTTGATTTTGATGCGCAGGGCAGAATTGTCAGCCGCACCGAAGCGGACGTCGCCGTTCTGCAAAAAGGTGCCTGGCAACTTACGGATGCGCGGCGCTGGCAGTTTCTGGGCAGCCCGAGTCCGGAAAAAGAACAGTTTGCCGATCTGGCCGTGCCAACCAATCTCACAAGTTCGCAATTGTTGAACAGCTTTGCAGCGCCTGAAACGATTCCTTTTTGGCAGTTAAGGCCCTACATTGCCCGCATCGAGGATTCGGGGTTTTCTGGCGTGCGCCATAGATTGTACTTCCAGACAGAATTGGCCCGGCCGCTGGTATTTGTGGCCATGACACTTATTGGTGCCGCATTTTCGATGCGACCGGTTCGATTTGGCAACACAAGCCTGCTGGTGCTTTCGGCTATTCTGGCAGGCTTCAGCTTTTATTTCGTTCTGGATGTCGCCACGTCATTTGGCGCCGCCCGGCAAGTGCCTGTTTTGGTCGCCTCATGGGCCCCTCCTCTGGCTGCCATGATGCTGGCGCTGGCTTTGTTGCTGCATTTCGAAGACGGCTGATGACAGCAATCATTCATCAATATCCAGGCCGGATGCAAAAGTGTTTTGTGGGGGCATTGCTTTTCGCAGCGTGCCTGGTCGCGTTGCCAAACAGGCTTTTAGCACAGGATGCAAACCCTCCCGCAGTTTTGCTGGCGGATCGGGTGACGCTTTCGGAAGCTGACCAGATAATGACGGCACAGGGTCATGTGCAGATTTTTTATGGTCAAATTACGCTGAATGCGTCGAGCATCGTCTACGACTCACAGCGCGACACAATTTCAGTCGCAGGACCGCTTGTTGTCGAAGATGGGGATGGCACTCGAATATTTGCCGACTTTGCGCAGCTTTCGCCTGATCTTGTCGACGGCGTGATCCAGGGTGCGCGGCTGTTGCTGGCCAATCGCCTGCAATTCCTTTCGGCAGAGATCAGGCGCACATCCGGTCGCTATACGACACTTTACAAATCCGTCGGTTCTTCGTGCCAAGTCTGTTTTGACCGTCCCGTTCCGGTCTGGCAAATTCGCTCTGACCGCATCATTCACGACCGGCAGGAAAAAACCCTGTATTTTTCCAATGCCACTTTGGACGTATTTGGTCTGCCAGTTTTTCACCTGCCCTATTTGCGGATACCAGACCCCACGGTAACGCGCGCGACCGGGTTTCTTGTGCCGCGATTCCTTTCCGCCGATCTTTACGGCACCGGGGTCAAAACGCCGTATTATCTTGTCTTGAGCGACCAGTCTGACGCGACTTTGACCCCGTTCGTAACAACGAAAGGTACGGCGATATTGGAGCTGGAGTACCGTAAGTGGTTTCAATCTGGCTCGGCGGTAATTTCAGGGGCCTTGGCTTTGAACGATGGCATCAGCAGCGCAGGTCCGCGCGGCTTTGTTCATGCCAAAGCAGATTTCGCATTGCGGAAAGGGTTTCGTGTAGGATTGGACGTATTCTCGGCCAGTGACGAAGATTTTCTGCGTCAATTCGAATATTCAACCGCTGATCGTTTAACGAGTGTCGGCTCGATCTATAGATACAGAAACGAAGATTATTTCGAATTCGGAACGGTTGTTTTCCAAAGTCTTCGAAGTTCCGAAGATTTTGCCTCGGTTCCCGTCGTGCTGCCGGAACTGTCGTTTCGACGGCACGTTCCCTTGAACGTGCCCGGCCTGCACCTGTCGGTCGGTGCAAACATGTTGGGCCTGGTGCGAAGCGAGGGCCGCGATGTGCTTAGAATTGGTGTCAATGCCGATGCCAATTACATCAAATATCTTGCGTCTGGCGTTGTCGTGCAAGCCATGGGAAAGTTGGATATCAATTCGTATCAGACGTTAAATGACACGGCCAATTTTTCCTCTGACGTCGTCAGCCTTGTCATACCGACACTGGCGCTCAGCATCCGCGTTCCCTTTGCCCGCTATACTACCAATGCGATCGAGACCTTCGAGCCGGTTTTTCAATTGGTCCATACCGGCGAGCCCTCTAGCAGTGGTTTGATTCCGAACGAAGACAGTCAACAAATTGAGTTTGACGAAACAAATCTTTTTTCGATAAATCGATATCCGGGTTTGGACCGCTCCGAATTTGGCCTCCGCGCGAATGTCGGCGCGAATTATAATCGCATCAGCAATTCCGGGTGGAACATCGGGGCCACGGTTGGTCAGGTGTTCCGGCTCGACAATGCTTCGGAGTTTTCGCCGGGATCGGGCTTGGGAACCGGCGTTTCAGACTTTCTGGGGGCCCTGACTTTGGAACTGCCCTCGCAGTTTCGGATGATCAACCGCGTGTTGTTTGACAGCGATTTCCAGTTCAAGCGCGCCGAGACGCAAGTCGCCATTTTCAAAGAGAACTATCAGATTGATGCGTCGTTCTTGCATTTGGACGCCGACGCCAATGCCGGTGCCCTAGACGTTCGCAATGAGGTGGCGCTGGCTGGCGCCTGGAGATTCAGGCCCAATTGGGAAATATCGGGAAATGCGCGTTACAATCTGACTGAACATACACCGACCAAAGCCAGCGGCACGCTAACCTATGGTTCCGAGTGCATCAAAGTGGAACTTTCGGCCTCGCGCAGTTACACAACTTCGGATAACATTCCCCCGGCGACGAGCTATGGTTTGACAGTCAAGCTTGCTGGGTTTGGTGGTGCGGCGGAACAAAGTTGGCCTGCGGCAACTTGCGGGCTATAAGGCAATTGGAATGGGCTATGGGGCAAAGCATGCATCTTGTTCGCAGACTGATATTATTGGCGATTGTTTCTTTGCAACCACTCACAGCCGCAGCCCAATCCGACTTTTCAAGCGTCGTCAGCGTCAACAGCGGGTCAATCACGGGTTATGATGTTGAGCAGCGCATGGCGCTGCTGACCGCACTGGGTGCGCCCGCGGACCAACTGCGCGACGATGCGATTGCTCAATTGATCGATGATGAACTCAAGACGCAGTTCGGCGAGCGATTGGGCATTTTGATTTCGGATGGGGAAGTCGCCCAAGGGTTGATGGAATTCACCAGCCAACGCAATATCGATTCGGAAGACTACCTCAACAGGCTTGCTGACTATGGCGTTCACAAGGAGACCATGGACGCCTTGTTGCGGGCCGGCTTGGTGTGGCGGCAGATCGTGCAAGGCCGATTCCGCAGTCAGGCACTTCCAACCGACAAGGAACTGGACGAAGCGCTGAACTTGGCGGCCGCAGCCGCCCGCGAAAGCATTCGCTTGGCGGAAATCGTCTTGCCATTCAGCGAACGCGGCCAGGCAGAAACCTTTGCCTTTGCCCAGGACCTTGCCGCCAAACTCAATGGCGGTGGTGATTTTGGCGAGGCTGCCAAAACCTACAGCCGGTCCAGCTCGGCCAGTGTCGGTGGAACGCTGGATTGGATGCCAAAAGACAGGCTTCCCGCGTTGATCAGTTCGCAGGCATTGCAATTGTCGGTCGGTGGCGTTTCCGGGCCAATTCCGTTTCCGCAGGGCATTGTCTTGTTGAAACTGATTGGCGAACGCGAGGAATCGTCCGACAGGCGTCCCGACGTCACGGTGACTTATGGCGAACTGGCACTTGCTGGCAGCCTGTCTGATATCGTTGCCGAGACCTCGGAACTTGAGACTTGTCCGGATTTGAAACGATTGGCCGCCAAAGCTGGCTTGACTGATGGCATTGTCGGCCCGGTCAATCTTTCCGATCTGGATGCCAGCAGCGCGTTGAGAATTGCTCGCCTGGACATCGGAGAGTCTGATCTTGCGCCGACCGCCAATGGTGCTTCGCTGCTGTTCCTGTGCGAACGAACCAGCGCGACTGATGCCGAAATGCGCGATCAGATGCGAGGGTTGTTGTTTTCGCGGCGGATCGCCGCGCTTGGTGACGGTCTTTTGCAGGAGCTCAAACGCAACGCGGTGATAAAATTTCAATGAGAGTCCGGCCGCTCGCCTTGACTATGGGCGAGCCAGCAGGAATTGGACCCGAGATAACGCTCAAAGCTTGGCTGGCATTGCGCGGTAAAGTGCCCTTTGTTTTTGTGGGCGACAAGGATTTGTTGGCCGAGGCTGTGACATCGCATTCGGTGAAGATTCAAGAATTTTCCGAGGAATCAACAGATTTTGAGACAATTTTACCCTATGTACATTGCCCGCTGACCAACAGGCCTGTGCCGGGAAAGTTAGATTTTGCCAATGCGCATTCGGTTGTAAATTCGATCATCCAGGCGGTGACGCTGGTTATTCAGGGAACGTGTTGCGCGCTGGTGACCAACCCGATCAACAAACATGGCCTGATACAAGGTGCGGACTTTCAGTTTCCCGGGCATACCGAATTTCTGGCCAGCCTGGCCGGAAGTTCCAAACCGCCAGTGATGATGCTGAGCTGCCCGCAACTGCGAGTAGTGCCAACGACAATTCATGCGGCGATTCAAGATGTCCCCGCCCTTTTGACCAAATCGCTGCTCGAGCACACAATTCGGGTGACGCATGCCGCCTTGACAGCAAACTTTGGCCTGAAAAACCCGAGACTGGCGATCGCTGGTCTCAATCCGCACGCGGGCGAAAACAGCGCGTTCGGGCGCGAGGAAATTGACATCATCGCGCCTGTCTTGGACTTATTGCGCTGCGAAGGTATGCTTATTGCCGGTCCGTTGTCAGCGGATAGCATGTTTCATGCAAGCGCCCGCGCCAGCTACGACGTCGCAATATGCATGTATCACGACCAAGCGCTGATCCCTTTGAAAACACTCGATTTTGCACTGGGCGTGAACATCACATTAGGACTGCCGTTCGTCAGAACATCACCGGATCATGGAACGGCGCTGGATATCGCCGGTCGTGGCCAGGCCGACCCTTCCAGCTTGATCGAAGCGCTGAAAACCGCTTGGCTGATGAACCGAACAGCAACATGACCACTGCCTTTGACGGCCTGCCACCGCTACGTGATGTCATCGCAGAGCATTCGCTGGCTGCGAAAAAATCGCTTGGGCAGAATTTTCTGCTCGATCTCAACCTGACGTCGAAGATTGCCAGACAGGCCGGGAAACTCGATGAATGCGATGTGCTGGAAATCGGGCCGGGCCCCGGCGGGCTGACGCGGGCCTTGCTGGCGAATGGCGCCCGCCACGTTATGGCGCTGGAACGGGACGAACGCTGCATCCCGGCGCTGGAGCAGATTGCGCGCCATTACCCCGGTCGCCTAACGATTGTTTCGGGTGACGCCCTGACCTATGACCCAACGCCGCATCTCGCTGCGCCGGTTCGCATCGTATCAAACCTGCCCTACAATATCGGAACCGAACTGTTGATCCGCTGGCTGACGCCGCAAAGCTGGCCACCGTTCTGGAGCGGCCTGACCCTGATGTTTCAGCGCGAAGTTGCGCAAAGATTGGTTGCGGTTCCGGGCAGCAAATCATACGGTCGCCTGTCGTTGCTGGCGAATTGGCGCTGCAACGTTGCGTCAAAATTTGACATTCCCCCGGAAGCATTCACCCCTGCCCCGAAAGTGACCTCCAGCGTCGTTCAATTTGAATCGCTGAAATCCGCGAAATTTGATGCAGACGCGACTGTCTTGCAGGTACTGACGAAATTTGCCTTCGGCCAAAGGCGGAAAATGCTGCGATCCAGCTTAAAGTCTCGGTACGAAAACATCGACGCCCGGCTCATTCAGGCAGGCATTCACCCTACCGACCGGGCCGAGCAAGTCGACCTGGAGCGGTTTTGCCGATTGGCAAGACTTTTGGCCAACCCTTAATCGCTGGATGATGCCTCTGTCGGTTGCTCGCTGCGTTCCTCGGCGACGACCGGTCGACGTCCACGACTTTGCCCACCACGTGATCGATTCCGGCTGGCTGGTTGCGGGCTTTCGGGTGTCGAAACCAAATCGCCGCTGTCGGGCTCTTCGGCGGTGTTAAAAGTAACAACTTCCGGTTGTGGCCGGTCTGCTTCAAAAGGTTGCGCCTGAGCGTGGCTTTGCTCAAAAGTGTCGCGCTGGTGATTTTGCGCATATTGCGGTTGCTGCACATACGCGCCAACAGCAGTTTCGCCGCCTTCGTCACCCTCATAGGTATTTGTGCGATCACCTTGTTGCGCTTCGCCGTTCTGGCGCTGTTCGGCCTGTTGCGCCAAAGCTTCGCCCAACATTCTGGAATAGTGTTCGGAGTGTTGCAGGAAATTTTCGGCGGCAACGCGATCATTTGACAATTGGGCGTCGCGGGCCAGACTTTGGTATTTTTCGATGATCTGCTGCGGCGTGCCCCGTACTTTCCCTTCCGGCCCAGCGGAATCAAACACACGATTCACAATGTTTCCCATGTGTCGCCGATTATTATTGTTGTTATTATTATTGTTGTTGCTGTTATTTTTGTTGCGCGAGCGCGATTTATTTTGAGGTCTCATGTGATCTGGTTTTCTGCCTAATTTGGGCGTTTTTCGGGTCCGACCGATATACGGTTTTAAGCGCAGTTCGCTTTTCAAGCCCGATTTTATCTAACGTAACTGCTGCCAAAGAGCCGCGAACATATTCTCGAAGCTCACAGTGGATGAAATTTATATTTATCACCGCCGTAAAACAAGAGACATTGTGTCACGCAAGTCAATTTAGGAATATGTGCGTCCGAATTAGGTGGCCAGATTCAGGCTGACAGCGCGCTGGTGACCGGCCAGATCATGGTGTATTGCAACGGTACCCAAACCCGTTGATTGTAGCATACTTGCAACATTATCTGCCTGCCCTGTGCCAACTTCAAACACTGCGCTGGCCCCAGGCAACAGAAACTGGACCAATTGGCTGCTGATCAAGCGGTAAACGGCAGTGCCGTCAGCCCCAGGCGTCAGTGCGAGTCGCGGCTCCCAAAGCCTGACATCGGGTGCCAAACCGGCCATTTCATCCTCGGCAATGTAAGGGGGGTTGCAAACGATCAAATCAAACTTTCCTTCGACATTGTTCAGCCAGTTTGATTCAATCACCTCAAGACGGTTCTCAACGCCGTGGCGAACGGCGTTCCTGCGGGCCACTTCCAGTGCTTTGGTGCTTATGTCTGCAGCCAAAGCCGTAGCGTTTAGCCAGTGTTTGAGCAGCGAAATGGCAAGGACACCCGAACCCGTTCCCAAGTCCAGAATCCGAGATCTCGGATTGCCCATTGTCGCAATTTCGAGCAGTAGTTCGGTTTCAGGCCTGGGGTCCAAAACGTCGCTGTTTACGATAAAACTGCGACACCAGAATTCGCGTTCGCCGATGATTTGGGCCACTGGCCGAAATCGAGATCTCTGCTCAATTTTGCTTTCAAATTCAGACAGTTGCAGGTCGCTCAGGTTCACATCATTGTCATGGATATTCGTTCCAGCCATGTGCTTCAAGATTTTCCGCGCATCACGCATACCGTCAGGGACATGCGCCGCTTTAAGTTTGGCGGCGGCCCGAAGCAGGGCTTGGGAAACTTTCAAAGACTTAACTCGGCCAACCGTTTGGCCTCGTCAGAGGCGCGCAGGCCGTCAATGATTTCATGCAGATCGCCCTGCATGACCGCTTCCAACCGATACAGGGTCATGCTTATCCGGTGATCTGTCACTCGTCCCTGCGCGAAATTATAAGTTCGGATCCGTTCTGATCGGTCGCCCGAACCGACCTGGCCTTTTCTGGTCGCGGCACGCTCGGCGTCGGCTTTTTGTTGTTCCATATCGTAGAGACGCGTTCGCAATACCTGCATTGCCTGTGCCCGGTTCTGGTGCTGCGACTTTTCCGAACTGGTTACGACAATGCCGGTGGGCAAATGCGTGATTCGAACTGCAGAATCGGTGGTGTTTACGTGCTGCCCGCCCGCGCCCGAAGCGCGCATCGTATCAATTCTGATGTCACCGGGCGAAATATCTATGTCCACAACATCAGCCTGCGGCAAGACAGCGACCGTCGCGGCAGAGGTGTGAACGCGGCCGCTGGCCTCGGTTGCCGGCACCCGCTGCACGCGGTGCACGCCGGATTCAAATTTTAGAAATTGGAAAACATCCTTGCCATCAACCATAGCTATGATTTCACGATAGCCGCCAATCCCGGTGGCTGACTCGGTCAACGTTTGCAATTTCCAGCCTTTGCCCTCGGCATATCGAGTATACATCCGGAACAGGTCAGCAACAAACAACGCCGCCTCTTCCCCGCCAGTACCGGCGCGTATTTCAAGAACTGCCGGACGATTGTCGTTTTTTTCCTTCGGCAACAGCGACAGCAGCACTTCGTGCTCGATTTCTGGCATGGCCTTTTCAAGAACTGCCAGCTCTTCAGCCGCCATTTTTGCCATAGCCGCGTCATTCAATAGCGATCTTGTCGATTCTATCTCGGCAAGCGCGCGAAAATATTTCTGAACGACCGTGTTTACTTCAGATAACTCGGCATATTCTTTGCTCAGTCGTGTCAGTTCTTCGCCGCTGACTCCGCTGTTCAGCTTCGCCTCCAAAAATGCGTGACGCTGCGAGATTTGAATCAATTTATCTGGCGCGATCATAGGGTAGAGCGACCTTTCAGCCCGTTCGGGTTCGGTTGATGTTCGCAGTATTATTCCACAAATGCGTCCAGCGAAGACACCCATGCGGTAACGCGGCTTTCATTGACGCCCATGTCACCATTTCCATAGCGAGAGCGGGAAAAGATCGCGACGGTCGCTTTGCCGGGAAGTTCCAGCGGAATGAATTTAACGGAAATATAGTCGGGTATTTTCAATCTTGGCGTCCGTTGAACGTAGGTCAGCCAAAGCTGGTCCACCGAGCCAGCCAAGCGAATTGTGTCCTTCTGGCTCAGGACAAAAGTGTCAAACGCTTGGGCAATTTCCTGAATATTGCCCTTTAAAACCGGGGCCTCGCGGTCTACCTCCAGTTCGGTCATTGCCTTTGGCGCAAGCCGAAAGTGGTTGGGCGTCAGTTCCGATTCCGCCGTCAAAGGGTCAAGGTGCCAAATTGCCGGATCGTGCTCGGCCGTTCTGATCTTGTACACCGTCAAGCCGATTGCACCGCAGATAAGGATGACCACTAATAATGCGAGTGTTTTCATATGTTTACTGTGCCGCTTGGACGGCCGTCTCCTGTTCCGACGCAATTTGCAGAGCTTTGGTTTCGACCAATTCGACGATGTGGTCGATCATTTTGTCATTGCCCAGTTTGTGATTTTGCTGGCCAGCAAGATACACCATACCCGCGCCAGCGCCACCACCAGTGAATCCGATGTCGGTCATTAGCGCCTCGCCCGGGCCGTTTACCACACAGCCAATGATCGACAGCGAAATTGGTGTCTGGATATGGGCCAGGCGCTGCTCCAGAACTGCTACGGTCTTTATAACGTCAAACCCTTGTCTTGCGCAGGAGGGGCAGGAAATAATCGTTACACCCCGATGTCGCAGACCAAGCGATTTCAGGATTTCAAGACCGGCTTTGATTTCGTCTTCTGGCGGCGCTGACAGAGAGACACGAATTGTGTCGCCAATGCCGGCCCACAAGATGTTGCCAATGCCGATAGCCGATTTCACCGTGCCCGACAGCGACCCGCCGGCCTCGGTTATGCCGAGGTGTATCGGCGCGTCGGTGGCTTCTGCCAGGGATTGATAAGCCGCCGCTGCCATGAATATGTCGGAAGCCTTTACCGAAATCTTGAATTCGTGAAAGTCGCTGTCCTGCAATATCTTGATGTGATTCAGCCCGCTTTCGACCATCGCAGCGGGACAAGGTTCGCCGTATTTTTCCAGCAGCTGCCGCTCAAGCGAACCCGCATTGACGCCAATCCGTATTGAGCAGCCATGGTCTTTGGCGGCGTTGAGAACATCTTTCACGCGCTGCTGCGAGCCAATGTTGCCCGGATTGATCCGCAGGCAGGCGGCGCCAGCCTTTGCTGCTTCGATCGCGCGCTTATAGTGAAAATGGATATCCGCCACGATCGGAACGCTGCTGTTGCGCACGATTTCATACAAAGCCGCGGTCGATTCCTCGTCTGGGCATGACACCCGCACGATGTCGGCACCGACGTCAACGCAGCGCTGAATCTGGGCGCAGGTCGCTTTGACATCGCCAGTAATTGTATTGGTCATGGTCTGCACCGAAATGGGTGCATCCCCGCCAACCAAAACTTTTCCGACCCGTATTTGTCGACTTTTTCGGCGCTCGATGTCGCGCCACGGGCGAATAGGATTATGTGTCATGTACTAACCACTGCGCGAAACGAACTGACGATTGCGTAATACCCTTGGCACGGCTTGTCATGGGCAAAAGGAAAATAATGCGCCGATTATTCGGACGGTTGCGCAAGGGCTGCGGTGTCTGGAAAAATGGCAGCGGTTGCGTTGGCAGCAACGGGGGGCGCATCGCTTGATGTCGCGCGCGCCAAGGCTTGCGACGCAAATTCAGCCTGTTCTTCGGCAACGCCATAGGCGGCCTGCACATCATCAAAAACAAGGGAAACATCTTTGGCAATCGCTGTGCCGGAACCGACGGGGCCATAGGCAACGTCACCGATCGCCAAGAACACCGAACCGGAATTCCCCGCACGAAGCAGTGGCGCGTTGATGCCTGCGGGCAAGACATATGCCTCGCCGGTTTCGAGTATTTTCTCGAAAACCCGCGAGCCGTCTTGCAGGTAGACGCGAATCCAGGCCGGATTAGTTGCAAAAACCGAAATGATCGGTGGTCCGGTGTTTTCGACCAGCTGCGGATCGCGAAGCTGGCTTTGCTCCGCATCGACCTGGGCGACGAGCGAGGATATTTCTGCCGCTTCATTGGCACCGGTGTTCAGCACCAAACCGTTTGCATCAGGGTCAATATTGGCGATAGGACCATCGCGGTGATCAAGCAACGGAACATCGAGTTCCTGCGGGCGATAGATGCGGGTGTAGAGCAATTCGGACGCGGCAGAATCTGAACCTAACGCGCCGCTTCCGGCAAGGTCGACAATTTCTGGAGCATCGGGCGTAACCACGCTGGCGCTTGCGCCGGGGGTCTGGTCAACGGGAACCAATCGCACCCTTTGAATATCTTGCAAAATCGACCATGTGCCGTAGCCAAGGCCGCAGATCAAGACGATCAAGACAGCAATTGAACCAACTCCTGACGCCGAAAAACCGGCCATGACGCTGGTGTTTTTTGTGGCGCCGCGCAGGGCCGGATGGACAAAGCTGTTCACCGCGGCGTGCTTTGATTGCGACTTTGCCGGTTTCGCCCCAGCCGCATGGCCCGGCTTCGGGTTCATTCCCGCATTCACGCCGCCAAAATTTGCTTCGTGACAAAACCGTTCAAACACGGTCTCGGCATTCAAATTCAGATACCGCGCATAGGAACGCACATAGCCAGCGACAAATCCCTTGTTCTGGAACACCGACGTGTCGCAATTTTCAATGGCTGCAATATAGGCCGCTTTGATACGCAGGTCGCGCTGCACATCCAGCAAAGACTTGCCAAGCGTCGCGCGTTCACCGCGCAGTTCATCGCCCAGCCGGACTTCAAAAGAGTCATAGCCCAGCAAACTGACGGATTTACCGCGTGCGACCATCGAAGTTGCCAGTATCCTTGTTTGCGTCTGAAGTGCTTTTTCTACACGCGAATACGAATCGCAACCCCGAAAACCAATTGCCAAACTATACTGGCACGATTTGGCCACAATGTGGATAAGTTTCACAAAACAGTGCGTTAGAGACCTTTTTGCAACGTTCTTGAGCGGCACTTCGCTGCAAAGGTTAAACCAGTTTCGCAATCGCCGGTGAATTTGCCGGAAAACCCGCCGCGGATGTCGGCAAAAGACGCGCCCAATCAGTAGATATAGCGGATTTCGTCGGTCCAGTAACGCTCCATTCGCTTCAGAACCGAATTCACGTCGGTCATGCGAAATTCGCCGGTAATCCCTTTTTTAGACATGGAAACCGCCTGGCGATCAAACAAGTCCGCGACAATCATCTGAATCTTTCGGCCCTTGTCGGTAAGTCGCACCCGAACGGCGCGGCGATCAACGTCGCATCGCTGGTGGTTCATGTATCCCGCATCAACAAGTTTCTTCAAATTGTACGAAACGTTGGATCCCTGGTAATAGCCCCGGCTTTTCAGTTCACCGGCCGTGACCTCGTGGGTGCCGACGTTAAACAGCAGCAGCGCCTGCACGGAATTTATGTCGAGTAGCCCCAACCGCTCAAACTCGTCTTTGACGACGTCCAGCAACAACCGATGCAGGCGCTCGACCAGCGACAAAAGTTCCAAATAAGAAGGCAGGACCGGGTCGGGAAACGGTTCCACATTTCTTTTCACAGGTTCCTGACGACTCATGCGCTTGCCTCCGCACTCCAGCTGCAAGGGCACTATCGGTGAGAAACTTCAAACAATTGGTTAAGGTTGGCGGCGAAAACGTCTAAATATTGAACGAACTTGCAATTTTTATCTGCACAACAAGTGCCGCGAAACTTGGCGGCAGGTCTTCTTGGCCGGTAACCCAGTTCAAGATGTCCAGATCATTTTCCTCCAGCAGAGATTCAAACAGCCGCAATTGGTCTGTGCTAAAATCTTTGCCGCAGCGGTCAATAAAATTGCCCAGCAACAAATCCATCTCGCGCGTGCCACGCCGCCATGCCCGGATCTTTAGCTTTTTGAATAGTTCCAGTTGGAAAACATGCATTCCCAAAGGTGCATTGTCGCTAGTTTGCTTGTCTGGAGCCATGGGCCAACGTAGAACGGATCGACCTCGCATGCAAACCGGAGCGAACGTGACTTTTCTGTCAAACACCCTTGCCCTGGTGAAGCCGTCACCAACAATTGCCGTCACGAATTTGGCCCGCGAATTGGCCGCCGCTGGCCGCAACATAATCAGTTTGAGCGCGGGTGAACCAGATTTTGACACGCCCGATAACATCAAGCACGCGGCAATACGGGCAATCGAACAAGGAAAAACCAAATATACTGCGCCCGACGGCATTACCGAACTTAAAGCCGCAATTTGCCGTAAATTTGAACGCGACAATGGCCTGCGTTTCATACCCGATCAAGTTTCGGTCTCAACCGGCGGCAAGCAAGTTCTTTATAATGCGCTGATGGCGACCCTGAACAAAGGCGACGAAGTCTTGATCCCGGCCCCATACTGGGTGTCTTATCCAGACATGGTAACCATGTGCGGTGGCACACCGGTTATTGTGCCTTCTGATTTAGGCTCCAAGTTCAAAATCAAGCCTAGCCAACTGGAAAATGCCATTGTGCCGAAAACCAAATGGTTCATTTTCAACTCACCTTCCAATCCTACCGGCGCAGGATACACGCGCGACGAACTAAAAGCTCTGACCGATGTCCTTTTGCGGCATCCCCATGTCTGGGTGATGAGCGACGATATGTACGAGCACATTACGTTTGCGCCGTTTGAATTCTGCACCCCGGGGCAGGTTGAGCCAAGGTTGCTTGATCGAACGCTGACCGTGAACGGGGTTTCCAAAGCTTATGCCATGACAGGCTGGCGGATCGGTTATGCCGCTGGACCCAAACCATTGATTGACGCGATGCGAAAAGTTCAAAGCCAAACCACAACCAACCCTTGTTCCATTTCCCAGTATGCTGCGTTGGAGGCATTGGATGGGCCGCAAGATTATATCGGCATGGCCAAAAGGGAATTTCAAATCCGTCGCGATATGGTTGTTGAAATGCTCAATGCCGTCCCCGGGATCGCATGCCCGTCACCGGACGGCGCTTTTTATGTTTTTCCTGATATTGCGGGCTGCATGGGTAGAAAATCGGCAACGGGCAAAATATTGAATTGCGATGAAGATTTTTGCGCGGAACTGCTGACGGCTACCGGCGTTGCGGTTGTTCACGGCGCCGC
>JANMOK010000303.1:0-10147 GCA_031369165.1 Paracoccaceae bacterium | reverse complement strand
GACACGCTCTTATCAAACAGCGGGTCGGTCGGCGCAAAGCAGATCACTGGTACAACATCTTCAATCAAGGCAATCGGCCCATGCTTCAACTCGCCGCTCGCATAGCCTTCTGCGTGAATATAGCTGATTTCCTTGAGTTTTAACGCACCTTCCATGGCAATCGGATACATCGCTCCGCGCCCCAAAAACAAAATATCCCGCGCTTTGGCCAATTCGCGGGCGATTGCTGCAATCTCGTTTTCCAGCGCCAGGGCTTGCAACATTTGCTTTGGCAAGGCCGCCAACGCATCAACCAAGCGCTCTTCGCTTACTCCGTCCAACACCCCGCGTTGCCGCCCTGCCAACAAAGCCAAAGCCGCCAGCACCGACAATTGACAGGTAAACGCCTTGGTCGAGGCCACGCCAATCTCGGCACCGGCAAAAATCGGCAACACCACGTCAGATTCGCGCGCAATCGAGCTTTCCGGCGCATTGACCACCGCAATGACTTTCGCTGCCTTGCCTTTAACGTAGCGCAAGGCCGCCAGAGTATCGGCCGTCTCGCCCGATTGGCTGACGAAAATCGCGCCTTCACGGCCATTCATCGGCGGTTCGCGATAGCGAAACTCGGACGCCACGTCGATTTCCACCGGTATGCGCGCATATTGCTCGAACCAGTATTTCGCCACGTGACACGCGTAATAGGCAGTACCGCAAGCGACCAGGACCAGCCGGTCCAGTTTGCTGAAATCCAGATCTGCCTGCGGTTTGATGCGCAATCGATCCGGCGTCAGATAATGGCTCAGCGCATAGGCCATCACCGTGGGTTGCTCGTGAATCTCTTTCGCCATGAAATGCCGATAGGTGCCCTTGTCGACCACCACCTGATCGACATTGACGATGCGCAATTCGCGGTTCGCCAGGTTTCCCAATGCGTCGTGAATGGTCACGCCGTCGCGCGTCAACACCGCCCAGTCACCCTCTTCCAGATATGTGATCCGGTTGGTCAACGGTGCCAAGGCCAAGGCATCGGAGCCCACAAACATCTCGCCATTGCCATGACCAACCGCCAGCGGTGATCCCCGTCGCGCGGCGATCATCAGATTATCCTCACCCTCAAATATGAAACATAAGGCAAACGCGCCCTCCAGCCGCGCCAAGGTCGCGGCGGCGGCATCTTGGGGTGACAGGCCGTTCGCAATGTGCCGCGCGCATAAATGCGCGATCACCTCGGTATCGGTCTCGCTTTCAAACACCCGGCCTGCTGCCAGCAAGTCGTCGCGCAATCCGCGGAAATTCTCGATGATCCCGTTGTGCACCACAGCAACCGGCCCGGCCCGGTGCGGATGGGCATTTGCCTCGTTTGGTGCGCCGTGTGTGGCCCAGCGCGTATGCCCAATCCCCAGCGAACCCTTCAATGGTTGCTGCCCTAGCAGCGATGTCAGCGCTGAAAGCTTGCCAACCGCGCGCCTTCGCACCAACCCGCCATCGTCTAGCGTCGCGATTCCCGCGCTGTCGTAGCCGCGATATTCCAGCCGCTTGAGCGCATCCAAAATCAGCGGCGCCGCGTCTTGCTTGCCCAATATTCCAACGATGCCACACATATAGCCGCACTCCAATTTTTTCTTGTTTTCAACCTGCCTGCAAAGTCTCTAGGCCGGTATTTTAACAGTTTCCACCAATTTTGGTTAATGAAACCTGACTGACATGAAACGTGAGGGCAAGTTTATCACCCTTTAACCCCTTTGCGCCTTGTTTGACCGATGGCCCACGCTCACGTATCATTCACCGAATTCCCGCTTGATCGGAGCAGTCCCATGAACCGCATCGTCCTCGAACATTACCCAGCATCCAAGCTGCCAGAGGACATGCGTGGAGATATTGACGCTTCGGCTTTGGTGAAGGTTGAAGTGGAAGTCGAGGAAGTCCCCAAAAAACGCATGACCTTGGAAGAGCTCACGTCAATGATCGACAAGGCTAGGAAGGGAAAGCCTGATGTAACTTCAGAGGAAGCTGTCGCTCGGGTGCGCGAACTGCGCGATGAGTGGGATGATTGATGGCTGCGCCGCGCCGCATTTATCTCGATACCAATGTTTTGATTGAAATCGGCGAAAAGCAGGGGAGCGAATCGCCGCAGCTGCGCCGCATCATCTTGGCGGCGAGTCAGGCGGACAGCACCCGGTTCAAGACCAGTGAACTCACGCAAGCGGAGATACTCATACGACCGATCCGAGATCAAGATCATGACCTGATCGGCGTCTACGACAACATTCTGACCAATGGCGGGACACTTGATGTGGGTCCGATTGACCGAGCAATCACCGAAATAGCTGCGGCGCTTCGGGCCGACCATAAAAGTCTGAAAACACCTGACGCGATCCATTTGGCAACCGCATTTGCCTTCGGCTGCTCGCACTTCCTAACCTACGACTTGCGAATATCGGGCAAGTTTGACTTGCCGCCCGACCCGATGTTGCCCTCAAGAGGCCGTGGCTACTCAGCGTCCCATTCTGTCCAAATTGTCCGCCCCGACGAGGCAACGCTTGCGTCTTTGCTCGCTGAATTCGCCGACTAACAAACCCTGACGGCACTCAACTGCCCAACTAGCCAAAAACGACCCCAACCTGCCGTTATCCTGCTTGGCATTTGCCAGCGAACCCGGTCATCTGTGCCAAACCGCCGGAGATTCAGTACCATGCCGAAACACTATCGTGCCGTTGTCATCGGGGGCGGCGTTGTTGGCTGTTCGGTGCTGTATCACCTGACCAAGCTGGGTTGGAAAGACATCCTGCTGCTGGAACGCTCCGAACTCACCTCCGGCTCAACTTGGCACGCCGCTGGTGGGTTTCACACTTTGAACGCAGACACCAATATGGCGGCGCTGCAGGGCTACACGATCAAGCTTTACGACGAATTGGAAAAGATCACCGGCATGTCCTGCGGTCTGCACCACGTCGGCGGCATCACCGTCGCCACCAGCCGCGACCGGCTGGACTACCTGAAAGCCGAACGCGCCAAGCACCGTTATATGGGGCTGGACACCGGTGTCATCGGTCCCGACGAAATCCGCAAGCGGTCCCCCATCACCAATACCGAAGGCATCCTTGGCGGCCTTTATGACCCGCTCGACGGCCACCTCGACCCCTACGGCACCACCCATGCCTATGCCAAGGCGGCGCAGCTTGGCGGGGCGCAAATCCAATTGCGCACCCGCGTCACCGCCCTGACCCAGCGCCCTGACGCCACCTGGGACATCACCACCGACGGCGATGCGATCCACGCCGAGCACGTCGTCATCGCGGCGGGCTTGTGGGCACGCGAGGTTGGCGCCTTGGCCGGGGTCTATCTGCCGCTGCACCCGATGGAGCACCAGTATTTCGTCACCGACGAAATCCCCGAAGTTTATAACCACGGCAGCGAGTTGCCGCACATGATCGACCCCGGCGGCGAGACCTATCTGCGCCAGGAAGGGCGCGGGCTGGTGCTGGGCATCTATGAGCAGAAATGCGTGCCCTGGTCGGTCAACGGCACCCCGTGGGACTTCGGCCACGAACTCTTGAACGACGACCACGACCGTGTTGCCGAACCGTTCGAAGCAGCGCTGCACCGCTATCCCTGCATCGGCACCGTTGGAATCAAACGCACCATCAACGGCCCCTTTACTTTCGCCCCCGACGGCAACCCCTTGGTCGGCCCCATCCCCGGCAAGCCCGGCTTGTGGAGCGCCTGCGCTGTGATGGCGGGCTTCAGCCAAGGCGGCGGCGTTGGCCTTGCCCTGTCGCAATGGATGGTCTTGGGTGAAACCGAACGCGACACAATGGCGATGGATGTATCGCGTTTTGGCAACTGGACAGGCCCGAACTGGACCCGGCTTAAAGTTGTGGAAAACTACCAGAAACGCTTCTCAATCTCGTATCCCAACGAAGAGCTTCCCGTTGCCCGCCCGCTGGAAACCACGCCAGCTTACGGCATTTGGGCCGATCAACGCGCGGTTTTCGGCGTTGGTTTTGGCATGGAACACGTCAATTACTTCGCCAGAAAAGGCGACGCCGTTTACGAAACCCCCTCTTTCCGCCGCTCGAACGCCTTTGAGACCATTGGCGACGAATGCCGCGCTGTGCGCAATTCCGTCGGCATCAACGAAATCCACAATTTCGGCAAACATCTGGTTGAAGGGCCAGAAGCGGTGAATTGGCTGAACCACCTCATGGCCAATAAAGTGCCCGAAATCGGACGCATCGCCTTGACGCCAATGCTGTCGGACGCCGGCAAGATCATTGGTGATTTCACCATGATGCGGCTGGGCGAAGACAAAGTCCAACTGACCGCTTCCTATTCCGGCCAAATCTTCCACACCCGCTGGTTCCAATCGCATTTGAGCAAGGGCGTGGCGGTCACCAACGTCAGTCAAGACCGCCTCGGCTTCCAGATCGCCGGTCCCAACGCCCGCGCGGTATTGGCCGCTGCAACCAGAGCAGACGTTTCAAACGCCGCTTTCCCATTCCTGCACACCCGTGAACTGGCCTTTGGCCACATCCCGGCATTGGTCGCGCGGGTCAGTTACACCGGCGACCTTGGCTTTGAGATCTACGTCAACCGCAACCATCAAGTCGCGCTCTATCACGCACTGATGGAAGCGGGAAAAGCCCACGGCATCACCCCATTCGGCATGCGGGCCATGATGTCGCTGCGTTTGGAAAAACCTTTTGGAAGTTGGATGCGCGAATACCGGCCCGATTATACCCCCGCCGAAACCGGGCTTGATCGGTTCATAAGTTGGAAGAAAAACGACTTCATCGGCCGCGATGGCGTGTTGCGCGAAAAAGACATTCCACCCAAACGCAAGCTGACCACCTTCCTCGTCGAAGCTGCCGACGCCGATGTAGTGGCTTACGAACCCATCTTTGACGGCGACAAGGTGCTCGGTTTTTGCACCTCGGGCGGTTATGCACATTTCGCCGGTAAATCCGTCGCCCTAGGCTTCCTGCCCACCGAACGAATCACCGACGGCGCTGAATTCACCATCGAAATCCTTGGTGAGCGGCGCAAAGCCACCGTGCACCAGACGCCGCTGTTCGATCCGAAAGCCGAAAGGATGCGCGGATGAAAGCCGCCATTTGCACCGAATTCGGCAAACCGTTTACGATTGCCAAGGTCACGTTGGCGTCGCCTCGCGCAGGTGAAATACAAGTCAAACTATCCGCCTGCGCCATTTGCCATTCCGACATTGCCTATGCCAACGGCATTTGGGGCGGCAACTTGCCTGCGATATACGGTCACGAAGCCGCCGGAACTGTTACCGCCCTTGGTCAAGGCGTGGCAAATTTCGCCTTAGGCGACCGCGTTCTGGTGACATTGATCAATTCCTGCGGCCACTGCCCTTCCTGCCAAGGCGGGCAACCCACTTCCTGCGATCACACTTGGGACGCCCGGCCAACTCCATTGTCCGATTCTAGCGGCGACATCGCCCGCGGAATGAATGTCGGCGGCTTCGCCGAATCCTGCGTGGTCGACGCCAGCCAATGCGTGAAGCTGCCCCAAGACATCGCGCTGGATGTGGCCTCGCTTCTCGCCTGTGGCGTGATCACCGGCATCGGCGCTGTGGTGAACACGGCCAAGATGAAACCGGGTGCCAATGTCGCTGTCATCGGTGCTGGCGGTGTTGGCCTGAACACCATCCAAGGCGCGGCCATTTGCGGTGCCGCCAAGATCATCGCGCTCGACATCAACCCCGACAAACTACTGGCGGCAAAGGAATTCGGCGCAACAGACACGATCCTTTCCACCACCCGACACGTACCTGCACAAATCCGCGCCCTCACCAATGGGCGTGGCGTCGATTATGCCTTCGTCACCGTCGGCGTCCCTGCTGTCTTCCAATCCACCCCCGACCTGCTGGCCGCTGGCGGAGCCATGGTTATGGTCGGCATGACCGGCTCAAACGACGAAGTTACCTACAAACCCGTCAACATATCCTCAATGAACCAATCCTTGCTCGGCTCGCGCATGGGCCAGACCGTCTTATCCCGCGACATCCCATGGCTGATCGACCTCTACCGCCAGGGCCGACTGAAACTGGACGAGCTGATCACCAAACGCTGGAGCCTTGACCAGATCAACGAAGCCATGGCTGATACACGCAGCGGCAAGGCCCGTCGTAACGTCATCATCTTCGACTGAAAGCCACCGATGAAACTGACCGACCTCGAAGTGATCACCGTTGGCACCCCGCCCGGCGTTTTCGGCGGCCGTTACTGGATTTTCACCAAACTGACCACCTCGAACGGCATAATCGGTTATGGCGAATGTTACGCCTCGACGGTCGGCCCCAAAGCCATGCAGGCCGTCATCGAAGACGTCTTCGCCCGCCATATGCTGGGCGAGAACCCGGAAAACATCGAAACCATGTTCCGCCGCGTCTATTCTTCGGGCTTCACCCAACGCCCCGACCTGACAGTCATGGGCGCATTTTCTGGCCTCGAAATCGCCTGCTGGGACATCATCGGCAAGGCTCGCAACCGCCCCATTCACGCCATGCTCGGCGGGCTCGTCAATAACCGCATCCGCTCCTACACCTATCTCTACCCCGAACCCAACCAAGACCCGGCAACCTTCTATGCCGATGCCGATGCCAGCGCCGAATGCGCCGCACGCATGGTTGATCTCGGCTTTACCGCCGTAAAATTCGACCCCGCCGGTCCCTACACCATCTATGACGGCCACCAGCCGGCGATGGTCGATCTCGACCGATCCGAACTGTTCTGCAAACGCATCCGCGAGGCGGTTGGCAACAAGGCCGACCTGCTGTTCGGTACCCACGGCCAATTCACCACTTCGGGGGCGAAACGATTGGCCAAGCGCCTAGAACCCTACGACCCGTTGTGGTTTGAAGAACCGGTTCCGCCCGACAACGTGGCAAGCATGGCCGAAGTTGCCCGTGCAACGTCCATCCCCATTGCCGCGGGTGAACGCCTGACCACCAAGGCGGAATTCGCTGCCCTGCTCAAAGCTGGTGCCGCCAATATCCTGCAACCCGCGCTTGGCCGCTGTGGCGGCATCCTCGAGGCGAAAAAGATTGCCGCGATGGCCGAGGTCTATAACGCCCAAATCGCCCCGCATCTCTACGCCGGTCCCATCGAATTCGCCGCCAATATCCAGCTTTCCGCCTGCACGCCCAACCTGCTGATGGCCGAAACCATCCAGACCGGCGGCACTTTCCACCAAAGCCTGCTGACCAGACCCATTCAATGGGAGGACGGCCATATCATTCCGTCAACCGAACCTGGACTTGGCACCGATTTGAACGAATCATTCGCTCGCGCCAACCCGTACAGCGGCGACCGACTGCATCTTGAAATGCAGCAAACGCCTTACACCTATTCCGGCGAGAATAAATTCGCCGGCGGCTGACCAAGCTTTGTGGCCGCTTTGCCCCGTTTCCCTTTCTATTTCGTGAACGAAGCAGTCGAATTCGGGAAATGGATGGAAAAAATTTCGCTTAACACTTTGTTTTATCTAATGTATTTTCGGCAACGCCCGCGAGGCGAAATAATTCAATACAATTGCACTAACCATTAAATGGTCCAATTCCCGACCCGATCCGCACACACTTGCCCGGCATAAAGGCATCATCGAAACCGCGTAACAATCACCGCAAGGACCCCCGGCCATGCAACAGTATACGAAAGATTTTCTCTTCCACGCCAACCTGCTGATCGATGGCATCGCCAATTTTCGTGGCAATCGTCGGCATACCGAAAACTTTTTTGAAAGCATCGAACAGACGAAACTTCTGATGCGCGTCAAAGATCGTCTCAGCCACTGCCCAGTGCTGATCTGACGATTTGCACCTTACGATTTCTTCTGTCGAGCCCATCAAAGGAACTACCGCTAACGTCCTGCGCCTTTAAGCAAAAGCCCCTGCCTGTTCCCGCTGGCAGGGGTTTTCATTTTCAGTTCAAGGCCTTGATAAACGTCCCGTTCTGCAAGTCTTGCATTGCCACCATCAGCTCTTGTCGGGTGTTCATCACAATCGGCCCGTGCCAGGCAACCGGCTCTTCCAGCGGTTTGCCCGATACCAGTAGAAATCGCAGGCCATCCGGCCCGGCCTGCACGCTCACCTCATCGCCCGCGCCAAACTGCACCAAGGTGCGGTTGCCAGACATGTCGCGGATGTTCACTTCCTCGCCGGCAACTTCCTTTTCCACGCGCACGCCACGCGGCCGTGACGCGTCGCGAAAGGTTCCCGCGCCTTCAAAAATGTAAGCAAACGCATGCCTGCGCGTATCTACGGGAAAGGTTTTCCGCACTCCGGCGGGCACGTAAATATCCAGATACTGCGGTTCCGCCGCAATCCCATCGACCGGTCCCTTGTGGCCGCGATAGTCGCCGATGATGATTTTCACCGAAACGCCGTCATCATCGACCAGTTCGGGAATATCGGACCCTTGAATATCCTGATACCGCGGCGTGGTCATCTTCAACCTCGACGGCAGGTTCGCCCATAACTGAAACCCGTGCATCTGCCCCTTGGCGTTTCCCTTGGGCATTTCCTGATGCATGATGCCCGATCCCGCCGTCATCCATTGCACCGAACCCGCGCCCAAAGTACCGCGATTGCCCAGCGAATCGCCGTGCTCCACCGTTCCCGCCAATACATACGTAATCGTCTCGATGCCGCGATGCGGATGCCAAGGGAAACCTTTGACGAAATCTGCCACCCGGTCGTTGCGAAAATCGTCAAACAGCAGGAACGGATCCAGCATCGTCGGGTCGCTAAAGCCAAACGCCCGGTGCAAATGCACCCCGGCGCCTTCCAGTGTGGCCTGCGCAAGTGATTCGGTTTTCACCGGGCGAAACGACATGAAATTTCTCCTGAAATTTTGTGTGCTAGGGATATGGGTGATCGCAGTTGGTTCGCCAAGGGGGAATTTGCTGCACCAATAGTCGCGGTTTGCCGAATGGACTTGCCGGGGTGTGCCGCTAAGGGTCTGATTTTTCGGAGATTCAACGCTTGGTGATTTTTAACGGATCCGACTGCCAATATTTTGACGGCATCTTGAAAATATAACATTCCAATCATGCAAAAATGCTGTATGAAGGTTCTGTCAGATAGCCTTTTTTGGGGGCTGAACGACAGGAAACCGGAACGTTTCTTAATTTGGGCCTGTGTTCCCGTGGGGGCGAGCACAGGCCCTTCTGATTCTGGCGGTTCTGCAAATAAATAATAGCATTTTTTCACTTTGTTGCAGTTTTTTGCTTGCAATTATCCTCAAACCTGCTAGAAAAAGCTAACCGAACGGCTGGGGGGCTGGACGGTAGCGGTAAAGGCGACTGGGGGGTCGCTGGAGTATCGCGGCGGCCGTGGGGGCGGTTGCAAGTGGGGCAATTGATATTGCTTAGCAAAGGGTCGGTGTTTCCGTGGGGGCGGACACCGGCCCTTCTGCCATTTTGCCGAAAGCGCCAGTAACTGACGTGAAGGTTAACTGAAAGGTTTCAGTTAATTTAGTATTTCCGCCGTGGCGACCAATGTTGCTGATTCGCCATTCAGAGTGATTCGCCTGAAAACCTGCCATATTCCCATTTTTGTTAAGCGAATGCTCAAGTTTCTGAAAATCACAGCCAATAGTAGCCGCACAGACCTTAGCGAAAAATCCAACCTGAAAGGTTTCAGAAACTCATATTCACCTTAAATTCCTGGAAATTGGCTGCCGCGTGTTGAGTGAAGCGAGAAAAGCAGCATTTTTTCATCTACATGCATTTTTCTCTTCCATTTGATGAAAAAATGCTGTATCAATGATTCATACGAAGGCCGTGGGGGCTGGTTGTAAGTGTAACGAGTAAACGATTTTCAGCACCATCAAGGCCTGTATCCACTGGGGGGTGAATACAGGCCTCAAATTTTGCCAAACATTGCACCAAACAAACCCGCATTTGCGTGCGGGACGGTCATCGGGGGATGACCACGAGCCTGTAGCTATGGCTCCAACCAAGCCTGCGTTAACTGGGGGTTAACGCAGGTTTTGTGGTTTTTTCGTCACAATGCCGCATCGATCCAGCATTTCTTCCGATTCAGACGCGAATCATCTTTCGTGTAATGCAATAATGCTGTATTCATTAAAACAAGATGAATGACGGGGGGCAGACATCTGACGGATTGAGTTTATTA
>JANMOK010000293.1:0-10993 GCA_031369165.1 Paracoccaceae bacterium | reverse complement strand
ACCAAAATCAGCACCACCGGCAGCAACGCCACCCGCTCCAGCTTGGCCAGTATCGCCACATCGCCGGTCGATTCGCTGACCGAATACCCTGCCCCCGCCACCTGCGCCACGTCGTGGATCGTCGCCCCGATCAAAAACCCGATCTTCGCCTCACCCATGCCCAGATAGGCAAACAAGATCGGATACAATATCATCGCCAGCGTCGACAAAGCCGTCACCGCCACCACGGTGAACACTGTATCGCGCTCCAGCTCGTCGCGCTTCGGCAACACCGAAGCAATCGCCAGTGCCGCCGAGGCCCCGCAAATCGCCACCGCCCCGCCGGTCAGCAGCCCAAAGCGCCAGCGCCGCCCCAGTAACGGCGCAACCAAAATGCCAAACCCAATGGTCGCAGCGACCAGCACCACAATCGCCACCACCGGCCGCCAGCCCATCGCCGCCAGATCGGCGACCGACATCCGCAGCGCCAGCAGCGCCACCCCCGCCTGCAGCAACCCCTTGGAGGCAAACGAAATCCCCGGCTCCAGCCGCGGATCTTCCGCCAAAAAGTGAAACGCCAGCCCGATCAGCAGCGCGAACAGCATCACCGGCGCGCCATAATGTTCCGACAAAAACGTCGCACAGGCCGCGACCAGCAGCGCCAACGCCACCCCGCGCCAGCGTGTGGCCAGAAACGCGCTCACCCGCGCTTCACCCTTTCGGCCCTTAACCGCGCGAAATCATCCCCCGCATGGTAGCTCGACCGCGTCAGCGGCGTCGCCGAGACCATCAAGAACCCCTTGCCCCATGCCGCCCGCGCATAGGCGGCGAACTCCTCGGGGGTCACGAACCGCGCCACCACATGGTGCTTCGGCGTCGGTTGCAGATACTGCCCAATCGTCAGGAAATCGACATCCGCCGCCCGCATGTCGTCCATCACCTGATGCACCGCAGCTTTTTCCTCACCCAATCCCACCATCAGCCCCGATTTGGTGAACATCGAAGGATCAAGCTCCTTCACCCGCTGCAACAGCCGCAAGGAATGGAAATAGCGCGCGCCCGGCCGAACCTCGCCATACAGGCCCGGCACCGTCTCCAGATTGTGGTTGAACACATCGGGCTTGGCCGCAACCACCGCTTCCAAAGCAGAATCCGGGCATTTCAGGAAATCGGGCACCAGAACCTCAATCGTCGTCCCCGGTGCCTTGCGCCTGATCGCCCGTATGGTCTGGGCAATATGCTCCGCCCCGCCATCCGCCAGATCGTCGCGGTCCACCGAAGTCACCACCACATGCGACAACCCCAGCTTCTCCACCGCCACCGCCACCCGCCCCGGCTCGAACGCGTCCAGCGCATCGGGCTTGCCCGTGGCAACATTGCAAAACGTGCAGCCCCGCGTGCAGATCTCGCCCATGATCATCATCGTCGCATGGCCCTGCGACCAGCATTCGCCCACGTTCGGGCAGCCCGCCTGTTCGCACACCGTTGAAAGGCGGTTCTCGCGCAAAATATCCCGCGTCCGCCGATAGCCTTCCGACGTCGGCGCCTTCACCCGAATCCAGTCCGGCTTGCGTAAAATCGGCGTGTCAGCGCGATGCGCCTTTTCGGGGTGCCGCTCGGCGCGGTTGCTCAGGTCTCGCTCGCTCAAATCAAGGCTCCGCTGATACTTTCGCCTTGTCTAGCAATCAAATGGCGCGATGTCTGCCCCAGTGAGTGACAAACCGGACCTGCGCCGCAAACATGGACGGCAAAATTTGATGTTTCCGCTCTTCTTGGCTCCAATACTCAAAAAATCACCCGGCCAAGGCAGAAGCCTGGCCGGGCAAATTCTCAGATCATTCCAATCCCAGCATCTTGTTGCGGAACAGGAACCCCGCCACCGCCGCACCCAAAATCGGCGCGACGATGTACAGCCAAAGCTGACCAATCGCGGCACCGCCACTAAACAGCGCCGGCCCAATGGATCGTGCCGGGTTAACCGAAGCGCCCGAAATCGGGATACCGGCCAAGTGGATTGCGATCAACGTCAAGCCAACCGCCAGCCCGGCCGGCCCGACCGCCGCTGCTTTCTGGGTCGCGCCCAGAATGACCACCACAAACAGGAATGTCGCGATCAGTTCGAACAAAAACGCCGATGTGGCACCATATGTGCTCCAGCCTGTCGCACCCAATGCACCACTGTGATCCGGATTGCCCGCCGCGATCGCCATCAACGCCAATGCAGCAAAAATCGCGCCCGCCAGCTGTGCCAGAACATAGCCCACCAAATCCGCAGCGGGCATTCTGCCAGCCACCACAGCTCCGACCGACACAGCCGGGTTGATGTGGCACCCTGAAATCGGTCCGATCCCATAGGCCATGCCGATCAAAGCCAAACCAAAGGTCAGCGCGATGCCAACCAGCCCGACGCCGGTAGTGCCATCTGCACCTGCAATAACCACCGACGCACAGCCCAGAAAGACCAGCGCGAAAGTGCCAATGAACTCTGCGACAAGTTTTTTCAATTGTTATCCCCAGTATTTACCGCCCTTTGCGGGCCAGATGCAGAATAATGTCACAGTCAGTGGTCCATGCTAGTGCAAGATTGCCACAATTGACGATTGATTAGTCGGCAAGACCCGGACGCATTCGACGGCGCATCAGCCAGACATGCACCCATATCCCGGCCAAACAAACCGGCGCGACGTAATAAACCACGCCCGCCAGTCCCCAAGATGCTACGCAAAAGGCCAGGATTGGCGTGCCGCTGGTGCTTCCCAAATTACCCAGCTGCGCCACCGCCCCCGCCGCCTGTGCCCGTTCGTTCGGGTAGGCATTGAGTTGCGGGATCGCGTTGAACGACGCCCCTTGCACCAGCCCCATGGCCGCAGCCAATACCAAGGCAGCGGCAACCGTCGCCGCGGCGTTGCCCTGCACGACCCACAACCCAAGCGCCGCCAGCAGGCCCAGCGAAAAACCGCCCTGCACCAAAGCAACCGCCGAAATCACCCGCAACGCCCAAACGCCCAATGTCATCGACACGACAATGCTGGTCAGCGGCATCAAAGCTGCCACCATCGGTCCAAAGCCGCCGGGCATCATCGGCGGCAACAGTGTCAACAAAGCCACATAACACAGCGTGTAAAACACAAACCCCATGGCCGGTGCCGAAATCGAAGGCGAGGCATAAATCGCCCGATGTCGCGCCCAAAGCCGGTCAAACGCTGCACCCTGCTTGACCCTGACATCCGCGGCCAGCAATCGCACCAACATCAGCGCCACCACAGCCATGAACACCGCATGCCCGACAAATAACCCCGGCACCCCCCAAAACGCCGCCATTGCGGGCCCAAACCAGCCCAGAACCGCAAAGGCGACGCCGAAAATCGTGCCCCAAAGCGTCATCACCAACCCTTGGTGTCGCACGCCGCCCGCCTGGGCGATCAATACCGGCCCGGCGACCACAATCGCCAAATGCGCGAACCCCTCAACCACCCGGCTCGCCAGCATGACCGGCAATGGCGGTATCAGCGCGTGCAACAGCGAAATTGCCGCCCCAGCCCACAGCGCCCAAACGATGACCCGCCGACAACCAAAGCCCTGTACCAGCAAACCGGCTGTCGTGCCAAACACCAGCCCCGCCGCCCCGACCAGCGACACCATGAACGCAATCGCGCTATCAGCGGCGTAAATCTTCGCCAACTGCGGATACAAAACGCCGATCTTGCCAAACTGCCCCGCCGCTCCAAGTCCGGCAAGCCAGATGGCGAGGACGACGGCGACACGTTTCACACGCCCCTCAAAAATGGATCGCCCGCCCATAAGCGTCCAGCACGCTTTCATGCATCATCTCGCTCAAAGTCGGATGCGGGAAGACCGTCGCCATCAAATCCTCTTCGGTCGTCTCCAACTGCCGCGCCACCACGTAGCCCTGGATCAGTTCGGTCACTTCCGCGCCGATCATATGCGCGCCCAACATCTCGCCGGTCTTGGCGTTGAAGATGGTCTTGATGAACCCTTCAGCCTCGCCCAAGGCAATCGCCTTGCCGTTGCCGATGAACGGGAACCGCCCGACCTTCACCTCATAACCCTGCTCTTTCGCCTTCGCCTCGCTCAGTCCGACCGATGCCACTTGCGGCTGGCAATAGGTGCAGCCCGCTATGCTTTCCGGTTTCACCGCGTGGGCGTGTTTGCCCGCAATCAACTCCGCCACCATCACCCCTTCATGGCTGGCTTTATGCGCCAACCACGGCGCACCAGCGATGTCACCAATGGCATAGACACCCTCAACCCCGGTGCGGCAAAACTCGTCCGTCACCACATGCGTGCGGTCGATTTTCACCCCTAGGGCCTCCAGCCCCAACCCTTCGACGTTGCCAACAATCCCAACCGCCGAAATTACCGTGTCGAACTCCTTCGTCTCGACCTTGCCGCCGATCTCGATATGCGCCACGACCTTGCCCGTTGATCGTTCCAACTTTTTCACCGTCGCCTTTTCCAAAATCTTCATGCCCTGCTTCACAAACGCTTTCTTGGCAAAAGCCGAAATCTCGGCATCCTCGACCGGCAATATCCGATCCAGCACCTCAACCACCGTCGTTTCCGCCCCCAAGGTGTTGTAAAAACTGGCGAATTCTATTCCAATCGCTCCCGATCCAATCACCAGCAGCTTCTTGGGCATCCGCGCTGGCACCAGCGCGTGCCGATACGACCAAACCAAATCGCCATCCGCCTCAAGCCCCGGCAATTCTCGCGCCCGCGCCCCGGTAGCGACAATAATCGCCTTGCCCGATAACTCCTCGGACCCCTTGTCGGTCTTAACCGAAACAACGCCCTTCCCCGCCAAAACCGCCGTCCCCATGAACACCGTAATCTTGTTCTTTTTCATCAAATGTCCGATGCCGCCCGACAATTGCTTGGCAACCCCGCGCGAGCGCTGCACCACAGCCGCCAGATCAAACCCAACCCCGCTCGCCGACAACCCAAACTCCTTCGCCCTGTGCATCAGATGAAATACTTCGGCGGATCGCAACAGCGCCTTGGTCGGGATACAGCCCCAGTTCAGGCAAATTCCGCCCAGATTCTCTCGCTCGACAATGGCGACTTTCATCCCCAATTGCGCCGCCCGAATTGCCGCAACATAGCCCCCCGGTCCCGCACCAATCACAACAACATCGAAACTTTGCGCCGCCATAGCCATCTCCCCAAGGTCAAGGTGACGTCGTTCTAGCCGATTGCAAACATTATGGGAATTGCAGCAATCACGTAGCTGGTGTGAGCTCGCCACGCATCTTCTTCACCAAAACCGGGTACCCGCCCTCGGCAAGAAACGCCAATTCCGCCGCGCTCGACATCCGCCCCAACGGCTCATTGCGCGTTGGAAACCGGCCAAAATCACGAATTTGCTCCCTATGCGCCCGTGCGTGCAGTACATGTTCACCTGGCATGTTCAGCAAGAACATCCGCACGCATTGGTCCTGATCGGACTGACTCTCCGAATGCATCAACGGCATATAGAAAAACTGACGCTCTGGCGGCTTGGACTTCAGATCATGCCCCATGCGAATAGATCGCTTGGCCGCGCTAAGACCGACAGCGTCCGAGGCGAACGACAATGCCGTTCCGCGAAACATGTTGCGCGGAAATTGATCGACCAGAATGATCAGCGCCAATGCACCCTCCGGCGTCGCCAGCCAATGGTCCAGCTTGCCCACTCGTGCCGCCTGCCAGACCGGTTCAA
The DNA here is from genome assembly GCA_031369165.1 of Paracoccaceae bacterium. Lineage (GTDB taxonomy): Bacteria > Pseudomonadota > Alphaproteobacteria > Rhodobacterales > Rhodobacteraceae > JANMOK01. The sequence goes on along the minus strand of JANMOK010000293.1, from coordinate 5,295 downwards.
ACCGAATGGCGATCTTCGCATCCAAATGCGCTCCGTCGTACCAGGCCTTCTCACCCGCCTCGACCAGCCAAAAATCCAAAATGTCCTGCGGCGTAATCATCGCTGCCCCAATCCTGCTTCCACCGCCGTCGGCGTTGCTTGCGGCCCGACCGGCACCAGCGATCCGCCGCCCACCGACCGCCGTCTGCGACGGGTCATCCGATAACCGCCGTAGGCCGAAATCAACGCCATCAACACCGCGACGTAAAGCAGAAAACTATCCGCCCCCCAATGCGTCATCATCCATCCGACAATGAACGGCCCGCCCAGTGCCCCCAGCCCGTCGATAAAGATCAGCCCCCCCGAAGCGGAAGCCATATCCTGCGGCTCGAGATAGTCATTGGTATAGGCGATCAGCAGCGAATACAGCGGGTTGGCCGTGCCGCCGACCACAAACCCCAAAAACAGCAACACGCCAAAAGAATTGGCCAGAAAATACCCAAAAAACATCACCAGGGCGCAAATCCCGGTCATTCCGACAATCAATATCCGCCGATCCATCCGGTCGGACGCCCAACCCAGCGGGTATTGCAGCAAAAGCCCTCCGGTATAAATCACCGCGACAAACAGCGAGATATCGGCCACCGACATGCCTTTCTGGGTGCCATAGACCGGAGCCATGGCGAATATCGCCGCAAACACTCCGCCCAGCAAAAATGCGCCGATACAGCCAAGCGGCGAGACTTTGAACAACCGCGCCAAACTCATCGGCGCTGTAGCTTGATAGTGCGGCGCGGGCGCCGCGCTCAGCAATATCGGCAGGAAGGACAGTGACACCAGAACCGACATGATGACAAACAATTCATAGCCGCTGGCATCGGCAAAATTCATCAGATACTGGCTGGCAATGATCCCGACCATCTGCACGATCAGATAGGCCGACATCGCCTGGCCGCGTGTCTCGTTGGTACTGGCATCGTTCAGCCAGCTTTCGGACACCACATAGACACCAGAAAAACAGAACCCCGCGATCACCCGCATGGCGAACCACATCCAAGGGTCAGGCACAGCCGCATATAGAATGAAAACCGCCGAAATCAGCGACCCCAAGGCCGCGAAAACCCGCACGTGCCCGACTTGCCGAATCATCCATGGCGTCATCCGCGAGCCAAACAGGAACCCGGCAAAATAACCTGACATCACCCAGGCCATCGTGCCCGCGTCGAACCCTTCCAGAGCCCCGCGCACGCCCAGCAAAGTGCCCTGCATGCCGTTGCCGAGCATCAGCAGCATCACGCCCAACAATAGCGCCCAGGAATTTTTCAGAACCAGAAGCATGGATACTGTCTAAACCAAGGCAGCCGCCGCGCCAACTGCGGCGCAGCGCTTCGCGCAGTTTTATCGCCACAGCGCCAAAATCGGCCCCATCGTCAGAAATGAAACGGTCAGATAACCACCGTTGATCGCGATATAGGTCCAGCTGCGCCGCTCAAACAGCGCGACGACCGCCACACCTAGCGCCGCCCAGCCCAGTCCGGCGGCCAGCGATGCTGCCATCGCGAATCCCAGGGTCAAATCGTCAGTGTTCAGAAACGCTGCCAGATTGGCCGCCATGATCAGCGAAAATACCGCCGAAAAACCGAATATCTTCGCTTGCGAGCTGTTTTTCAGATCCGCCTCGGTCAGCTCGTTTTCCCGCATCCAGCACGTGCCAAACAAGACTGGCGAATACCAAAGCCCGCCAATCCCGAACATCGACAGCGCCGCGGCAATGACCGCCAGCCAGTTGATTCCTTCCATTTATTCAACTCCCTATATCCTCCGACTCACTCTGCGCCAAGTGCCTGGACAAGTATTGGAAAAATCGGAAGTGGTCAGGAACCGGCCAAAGTCACCGGCAGAAAATTCTCCAACCCGCGATAGGCGGCAACATAGCCACTGGGGGTAAACCCGGACAAGGCGCGGAAGTCGATGTTCATGTGCGATTGGTCGGCATAGCCAAAGGCCTGCGCCACATCGGCCCAGTCGGGAACCGGAATTTGGCCCTTTTCCAGCCACGGGTCGCTGGCAGCATCGCCGCCGTTGGTGGCCAAATGTTTCAGCAGCGCCTGAAACCGCAGGATCCGGGCGAATTGCTTGGGGTTCACGCCCAGCATCCTCCGGAATAAATTGCGCGTGTGCCGCTCGCTGTAGCCGATTTCCTCGGCCATCCTGCCAATGCCGATACCGGGCTGGTTGCGCAGAATGCGGAGCATCGCCGCCATGATCGGATCGGGTTCCAACCTGTCGCCGGTCATCGTCAACAACCAGTCCCTGGCGGCCAGCGTTTTGGCAACGGCACCGTCGGATTCCGTAATCAGCTTTCGCAACACTTGCGCCTGCCGACCCAAAACCTGTTCCAAAGCCACCACCTTGTCGGTCAGGGCCGACACGTCGAGGTTGAGTACAGGCCCTGCCCCGCCGGGCGCAAAAATGATCACCAACAGCGACGCGTCTTTTTGGACCCCGATCGTGATCGGTCTTTGTTGCAGGCCCGAAATCCACGCATGCCTGAATTCAGTATATTCCGCCGTGAATGGCGCGGCGAACAACCTGTTCGTACGGTCCGACGGATCGACGATGATGTACATTGACCCGTCGGGGATCAGAACCTCGCGGTCATGCGCGGGCTGATAGCCGTCGAAAAACGTAATCGACGCCACCAAGGCCGAAAGCGGCGGCTCGGGCGTTCGCAAATGAAATTCCATAAACCGATCATGCTGGCCCCCAATTCTGCAGTCAACACCAACTGGCCAGACATGACGCATCCCTGTGGGTGACGGACCGGTAGCGTACCGCAATCAAACGCTTAAATCGGCCGTTGCCGCGCGATATTCAGCCTTCCCTCTGCCGGAATGTCGACGACAAAACGCGGCGGCAAACGCGTGCAAAAAAAATTTTCGCAACCCTTGAACCCCACTTTCCTTCGCCTATTTATGTGAATGTGAATAACATTAACATCTAAAACAGCAGAGGGAACCAATCAATGCACGCTGTCACTCAATTGTTCAGCCGGGTCAAAGGCTTTCTCGACGAACGCGGGCCAATGGCCTGGCTGGCGGCGATGATCCTTGGCTTTATCTTCATCTGGCCGCTTGGCCTCGCCCTTCTCTTTTACATGATCTGGAGCAATCGCATGTGCCGTTCTTCCCACCACGCCGACCGGGCCTTTCGCCACGCATTTCACAAGGGATCGTCGGGCAACACCGTTTTTGACACCTACCGCGATGAAACCCTGAAACGTCTGGAAGACGAACAATCGGCCTTCCATTCCTTCATGCAGCGCCTTCGTACCGCCAAGGACCAGTCGGAATTCGACATGTTCATGAATCAGCGCCGCGATGACGTGACGCGATCCAGCGACAGGCCCGACGATTTGTCGAACGCGCAACCTGCCTGACCACAACCAAGCGTCCCTTCGCATGCACGAAGGGACGCATCACTTTCAGGGGACAGCAATGACCGAAGGATTTGCCGGCTATTACCAAGCAGACGAACTGCCCCACCCCCAACTCGACCGTCAGTTCTATGAAGGCGTGACGACGCGGCGGTTGGTAAGCTGGATATTTGACACGGTTTTGACAGGCATCATCAGCGTCATTATCTCGATTTTTACCTTGGGAATCTTGTTCTGGTTTTTTCCCTTGGTCGTCACAGTTGTCAGCTTTTTCTACCGCTGGAATTCAATTTCCCAGCGGTCCGCCACGCCGGGAATGCGGATGACCGGTATCGAATTCCGCGACCGCCTGGGCCAGAAATTCTCCTCCGGGCAGGCCCTCGCGCACACATTTCTGTTCACGGTCTGCATCACGTCGGTTATTGGGCAAATCGTTTCGATCGTGTTGATGCTGACCACGCCAAAAGGCCAAGGCCTGCCCGACATGTTGTTGGGATCAACCGCAATTAACCGACCCGTGTAAGCAAATGTTGTGGAAATACTAACAACTGTGTGCCACGGTTGCGCTGATACTGCTTGACATTGCCGGGCACACAATGCGCCACAGTCTACCCATCGCGCCGCAGTTCTATGTAACGGCCCCGCAACCCTGCCCCTACCTGGAGGGGCGGGTTGAACGCAAATTGTTTACGGCCTTGCATGGAAACAGCGCCAATAAACTGAACGACGCCTTGTCCCATCAGGGATTCCGCCGCTCGCAGAACGTGCTTTATCGCCCTTCCTGCACCGATTGCAGTGCCTGCATGTCGGCGCGGGTGCCGGTCGCAACTTTCGTCCCCAGTCGATCGCAGCGGCGAATACTCGATAAAAATTCAAACTTGACCCACGAAGCGGCCGCGCCTTGGGCTACAGAAGACCAGTTTGACCTGTTCCGCCGGTACCTTGACAGCCGCCATGCCGAAGGCGGTATGGCGCAGATGGACATCTTCGAATACGCCGCGATGATCGAGGAAACCCCAGTTCGCTCACGCATCGTCGAATATTACCGTCCCGATCCAAGCGCCAAAGGCAAACGCGAACTTGTCGCCGTTTGCCTGACCGACGTGCTCAGCGACGGCCTGTCGCTGGTCTATTCGTTCTTTGATCCCGACCTTGCCCGCAATTCGCTGGGCTCGTTCATGATCCTCGATCATATCCGTCTCGCCCGCGAAGCGGGACTGGACTACGTTTATCTCGGCTATTGGGTGCCCGGCAGCGCCAAGATGGACTATAAAATCCGCTATCGACCCATTGAAATCTATCGCGCCGGTCGCTGGCAATTGTTGGGCGACAAAGATATCGAGCCTCGGCAAACCCACCCGCTGGCCCTGGACCCAATTTCTGCCCAGGTTGCGGCGATCCATTTGCCACAAATCCCCTGATTCTTTGCAAAAACACCGAAAGGGCGTCAAAAGACGCAACAAAATTTCAAAAAATGCGCCCAGTCGCAATAAAATTAGTTAAATCGCAATTGACCTGTCCGCAATCGCTGCCTAGAACAACGCCCAAACAGGAAACCGGAATGCCCAGAACACTTGTCGTGCTAGAACAGCGTTTGACCCGACGGATGCCCTGACATCCGGCCTCGGTTCAAGCGCTGTACCCCCAGACCGGGGGTTTTTTTATGTCTAATACTACGGAGAAACCATGGCCCGCCAAATGACTGGAGCGCAGATCGTCGTTCAAGCCCTCAAAGATCAGGGCGTCGATACCGTGTTCGGCTATCCCGGCGGCGCGGTGCTGCCGATCTATGACGAGATTTTCCAACAAAACGACATCCGCCACATCCTCGTGCGCCACGAACAGGGTGCCACCCACGCCGCCGAAGGCTATGCCCGCTC
>JANMOK010000149.1:0-3841 GCA_031369165.1 Paracoccaceae bacterium | reverse complement strand
CCCTGACACAGGATGCCGCGCGAGCGGGCGAAATCGACCACATCGTGCACGGTGAGGAAATAGGGGGCGTATTTGAGTTTCTCGATCAAGGCGAGTTCGTGGGCGACCTGTTTTTGCACCTTTTCGCTCGCCCCTTCCGGGTAGCGCCAGTGCAGGCCTTCCCGGGCGAGGCGCACCAGCCGCTGCTGCGATTCCTCGCCGCCGGAAACCTCGGACGGGTATTCGTAGCGCAATTCGGTCAGGGCGAAGTGGCAGCGGGCGGCAATGTCGCCGGAGCGATGCACGGCGTCTTCACAACCGCGAAACAGGAGCAGCATTTCACTTTCCGAGCGCAGCCTCCGTTCGGCATTCGGCTGAGCGGCGCGGCCAATTGCATCGATCCGCAACCCTTCCCGGATGCAGGTCAAAACGTCAGTCAGGCGACGGCGGTTACCGTGGTGCATCAGCGGCTCAGCCGAGGCGACGGGCGGGATGTTCAGTTGCGTAGCCAGCTTCGCCAGCCTTTTCAGCCGCGACCTGTCCTGCCCGTCATAGCGCGGGGCGAGAACGAGGAAGCAATCAGGGATCGCTTTGATCAAGGTTTCGGCGTGCTGACGCCAGCTTTCGGATGGGGTTTCGGGCGGGTGAATCAACAACATCTGGCCTTCACTGAAGCCCAGCAAATCCTTCAAATGCAGCTCGCATGCGCCTTTGACCGAGCGGCGTTTGCCAAGGGTCAAAAGCTGCGAAAGCCGCCCCCAGGCGGCGCGGTCTTGCGGCAGAACCGTGACGTCGAAGCGATTGGCCAGCACAATCCGCGCTGCAGAAATCTGTCGCGGGATCACCGCATCGGGCGATACGACATGCGCCAGCGTGCTCGGCCCCTCAACCTCACCCCGCGCCACCCTTTGCGCCTCCGCCACCTCGCGTTTGAGCGCCTTCAACTCGCAATGCGCCCGCACGATACCCGCCACCGAGTTCGCATCGGCGATGGCAAAAGCTTGCATCCCCAACTCCGAAACCCGCCGCGCATATTCCTCGGGATGCGAGCCGCCAGTCAGGAAGGTGAAGTTCGAGGTGATGGAAAGCTCGGCGAAGGGCATGATTCCCGATTATATTCACGTTTTGTTCTGATTGGGAGTCCGAACAAAAGAAGAGGGCCCGGAAACTCGTTCCGGGCCCCGAATTCTTTGCTGAACTTACGTTCAGGCTGCTTTGCGTCGACGTTTTGCGACACCAAGTACTAACAGCGCGCCACCAAGCAGCGGCAAAGCAGCCGGTAGTGGAACTGGTGAGACTTCGCTGACGGTTATCGACCGGATTTTGAACCGATCCCAGTCACCCGGCGCGCCGATGCCAAACAATTGGCCCATTAAATCGCCGAAAAAATTGTAGGCTCCATCCACCGGAATGCCAACCGCGCCGCCCAAAGCTACAAGACCGCCGCCGCTGAACAACTGGAAATTCGAGAGGCCGTGTCTGCTGCGGAACAGGCTGAATTCGATCGATTCCACCACGACATTTTTGCTGAAGCCAAAAATCAGCGAATCTTTCCAAAGACCACCACCATCAGCCTTGCGGCTGTCAGCCCCGATGCCGTTTACGCCCAAGCCAGGATTGGCACCATTTAAGGTGACTCTCTCACCCCCACCAACGGCAATATTGCCACCTGCCTGGAAACTTCCGGCGCTGATCGCCAGATCAAGCCCACCGACAGACATATTATACGACGACGCCGAACGCGTGTCCGCATCAATTGCATCAAAATTGAACGTTATGGCATTTGCCGCATTGCTGGCCAAACCCACAACAGCCACAACGGCTGCAAATACAAATTTACGCAATCTATCCCCCACGGAAAACAAAGCCACAACATCGGCAAATTAGCACCAACCGAATCGAATTGGAACCCTAAAAACACCAACCCTGCATTCTTTGCGCAGGACCTTGGATTTCCATAGTTTCTCGCCAGTTACCGCTGCTTTTCGCGCTGTGCAGGCGCCTAATTTAGGTCCGTTCAAAACATGAATTGGGCATTCGCGCCGCACAATTTGCCGATCGGTCTCAAATCCTGACCAATATCAATCTGCATGGAACCAAATCGGCATTGGTGCACTTGGCTTTGAAAGAGAGGGATTGGTCATGTCTGAAACTTATGAATACGGAAACAAAAAGGAGCGTTTGTTTCTGCCGTTTTTGAGTGGCTTTTACAATGCCTTTGCCCAACCCTTGGCTTGGGTTGGTCTGCGTGGGCTTACCGGTGGGTTGTTGGTAATATCGGGTTGGCCCAAAATACTGGACCCAATGGCGATGAACAGTTTCGTCGAAGGTTTGGGGTTTTATCCCGGCTGGTTTTGGTCGCCGCTGCTGGCATCCATGCAGTTTTTTGGCGGTATGGCGATTATGGTTGGTCTGTTCACCCGCCCAATTGCATTGGCTAACGCCGTTATGCTGGCAATCACGCTGTATTTCCATGTCGCCAATCCCTATGGCGAAAGTTTTCTTACACCGGCTGGGGTTGAGTTCATGAAAACCGGTGGTGCGCAATATTTTACGGCTGAGGCTTTGCGCCAACTTGCCGATGGAGGAACAGGTTTCCTTGACCGCGTTCAAGAAAAGGCAGTTTGGCTGTCGCTGATGTGGGTTGCCACGGCGGCATTTTTTGCGGCCTTTGGTGGTGGCATGTGGTCAATCGACCGGTATTACCTGCGCCGGGAAGTTTGAGTGGGTGTGGTCGGCTCGTGCAGAATCCGACTTGCTTAGCCGCAGCGTCACAACAGGCGTGTGGCTGAGCACTTCACGGCAATGACGGACGTTTCGCCCAAACAAAGTTGGCAAGGGCATGCGGGCAACATTCTGCTGCCGCTAAGGCTTGTCGCCGACCAGACGGACAATCTATCCGAATATTTCAAGCCGGTGCGCCCGCCTTGGCAATTTCTGCAGGGAAATTGTACCAGTCTTTGCCTGCCGCCATGATGCAGCTTGTACCGTTCGGGTCGGTGACCAGAATGGTCCAGGTGCCGGTTGCAGGTGAGGCCCAGATTTCCAGCATTTTGGTGGTGCTGTTCAGCCCGGATGCTTGCGGGGTTTCGCCGTATTTTCCGGTCAGTTGGCCGACCATCGTGTCGCGTGTGGCACACATGGATTGAGCATTGGCGGATGTGGCGACCAGCGCAATTGCGAAGGCGGCTGTTAGGGTTCGTTTGGGCATTCTTCACTCCTGCACATTTGCGCGGAGCTGCCGGGTCAGGATGGGCGGGGCAACCCGCGCTGGTTTCCGGGCCTTGCCGGATGTTTCTGAATTCTCCCTGAGTCGCATATTTGCTGGCCAATCGGGCGACAGCAAGGCGACTTTCGACACAATTGCACCTTAATGGTTGATACATTGTGTTCGACGTAAAAATAATCACTAAAATTCAGAGATTTACGGGATATTAACCTTGTTGCCATTGCGCAACATGATTCACCCAAAATCCCCATGCACAAACCAGCCGCCGCTCACATCGCCGCCCAAAGCCTCAAAAATCCATAGCCTTGTGCCGTCCGCCGTCTCAATCCGCCAATAGTCGCGCGGGCCAGAACGCCAGGCGGGGTCGTCCAGCCACCATTCCGGCGCGATTCTTTCCGGGCCGCTGGCATGGGTGCGGGTGAAGTCGCGCCTGCGCCAGCGAAACGCCATCGGCGGGCGGGCTTCGTCCAGCGGCGTCAGCAGTTCGGGGGCGGTCAGGGTCAGCGGTCGCGGACGTAGCGGCGCGGGCCACTCAACCACGGCGGTTGACCAGGCAGCTGCCAGGACCTGCGCCGATTTCTCAGGGATATGGCTGTCCGCCGGGGCCAGCCTGGTGATGGCCTCCATCCCCAC
>JANMOK010000170.1:0-8379 GCA_031369165.1 Paracoccaceae bacterium | reverse complement strand
ATCGGCGTACACATCCGGCACTACGCGCAGGGCGTGTCAGCAGGCATTGTTGAAGAACGACATGAAGAACAGCTTGTCAACGTGCTTCTTCTCGAATTGATCCATGTATTCTTAGCGAAGGGCCATGATCGCGCTCATATCCACCTCGTTATAGGTGGTCAGCATGGCGGCGGTGTTTTGCGCCTCTTTCAAGCGCCGGGCGATGGTCTGGCGCAGCCTCGTCATCTTGACGCGTTCCTCGCGGTTGGCGTCTTCTACCGCCACCGGCGCACGCGGCGCTGCTGGGGCTTCCATCACGGGAGCGGGGATAGGCGCGGGCATAGGCGCGGGGGCCACAGGCCGTTGCACATCTTCCTTCATGATCCGCCCGTCGCGGCCGGTGCCCGTCACCTGATCGGGCGACACTCCCGTTTCTGCCATCGCCTTTTTCGCCGAGGGCGCGTTTTCGACATCCTTGCGCACCGCCACCAGCTCCGGCCCGGCCACGATTGCTGCCGGTGCGGCAGCGGGTTTCGCCGCCCCCGCCGTAATCACCGCCAGCAGCGCGTTGACGGCGACCGTGGAGCCTTCTTTCGCCACGATCTCACTCAACACGCCCGCCACCATTGCCGGCACTTCGACCGTGACTTTGTCGGTCTCCAGCTCGCACAGCATTTCATCGACCGCCACCGCGTCACCAACCTTTTTGAACCATGTCGCAATCGTCGCCTCGGTTACGCTTTCGCCCAAAGCGGGCACCCGAACATCGGTCATTTCAAAGCATCCTTCACAATGTCAAAGCTTCATTCACCAGCGTGTCTTGCTGGCTTTTGTGCAATTTCGCCAAGCCGGTAGCCGGTGAGGCAGCCGCATGCCGCCCGACATAGCGCGGACGTTTCGACTTGGCGCCAATCCGCCCCAACACCCATTCGATGTTGGGTTCGACGAATGACCACGCCCCCTGATTTTTCGGTTCTTCCTGACACCAGATGATTTCGGCATTCGGAAAGCGCTTCAATTCGGTATTCAGCGACTGCGCCGGGAAGGGATAGAACTGCTCCAGCCGCATCAGGTAGATGTTCTCCAACCCCCGCACGTCGCGTTCGGCCAGCAGGTCATAATAAACCTTGCCCGAACACAGAACCACGCGCTTGATTTTCTCATCGGCCTTCAGTTTCAATTCCGAGTTGCCATATTGCGCATCGTCCCACAGCACCCGGTGGAAGCTGGAACCGGTGGCCAGTTCCGACATTTTGGACACCGCCATTTTGTGGCGCAACAGCGATTTTGGCGTCATCAGCACCAAGGGTTTGCGGAAAGACCGGTGAATTTGCCGCCGCAGGATGTGGAAGTAATTGGCCGGTGTCGTGCAATTGGCGACAATCCAATTGTCTTCGGCGCAAAGTTGCAGAAACCGCTCCAGCTTGGCCGAGGAATGCTCGGGTCCCTGTCCTTCATAGCCATGCGGCAATAGCAGGGTCAGCCCGCTCATCCGCAGCCATTTTTTCTCGCCCGACGAAATGAACTGGTCGATCATGATTTGCGCGCCGTTGACGAAATCGCCGAACTGCGCTTCCCAGATAGTCAGGGTGTTCGGCTCGGCCAGCGAATAGCCGTATTCATAACCAAGCACCGCATATTCCGACAGCATCGAATCGATCACCTCGAACCGTGCCTGCCCCGCGCGGATGTGGTTGAGCGGTTTGAAGCGTTCCTCCGTCACCTGATCGACAATGCCGGAATGGCGCTGGCTGAAGGTGCCGCGGGTGCAGTCTTGCCCCGAAAGCCGCACCGGGAAACCTTCCACCAGCAGCGATCCAAAGGCCAAAGCTTCCGCCGTCGCCCAGTCGATGCCAGCACCGGTGTCGATCATCGCCTTCTTGGTTTCCAGCATCCGCTCGACAGTCTTGTGCGGCTGCATGTCCTTGGGCAGCCGCGTAAGCGCCGCGCCAACTTCCAGCAAGGTTTCCTTCTTGGCCGAGGTCTTGCCGCGCTCAAACTTGCCCTTGTCCTTTTCCATCCCCGACCAACGGCCATCCAGCCAATCGGCCTTGTTGGGGCGATAGTCTTTGCCGGCCTCGAAATCCTCGTTCAAGCGTGCTTGAAACGCGGTTTTCACATCCTCGATCTCGCCTTCGGGGATCAGCCCATCGGCAATCAAACGCTCGGTATACAACGCCAGCGTGGTTTTTTGTTTCTTGATCGCCGCATACATCAGCGGTTGGGTGAACATCGGCTCGTCACCTTCGTTATGTCCAAAGCGGCGATAGCAGAAAATATCCAGCACCACGTCCTTGTGGAACCTCTGGCGGAATTCGGTCGCTACCCGCGCGGCATGCACAACCGCCTCGGGGTCGTCACCGTTGACGTGGAAAATCGGGGCTTCCACCATCAAGGCGATGTCGGTCGGATAAGGGCTGGAGCGTGAAAACGCCGGGGCAGTCGTGAAACCGATCTGGTTGTTGACGATGATATGAATCGTCCCCCCGGCCCGATGCCCTTTCAGGCCCGACAGGCCAAAACACTCCGCCACCACGCCTTGCCCGGCAAAGGCGGCGTCGCCGTGCAGCAGGATCGGCAGCACGCGGGTGCGGTCGGTATCGCCCAGTTGCGTCTGCTTGGCCCGCACCTTGCCTAAGACCACCGGGTTGACGGCCTCCAGATGGCTAGGATTCGCGGTCAGGCCCAGATGTACCTTGTTGCCGTCAAATTCGCGATCACTCGACGCACCAAGGTGATACTTCACGTCGCCCGAACCTTCGACTTCCTCGGGCTTGAAACTACCGCCCTGAAACTCGTTGAAAATGGCCCGATATGGCTTGCCCATAACGTTTGCCAGCACGCTCAAACGCCCCCGATGCGGCATTCCGATGACGATATCTTCCACCCCCAAAGCACCGCCGCGTTTGATGATCTGCTCCATCGCCGGGATCAAAGCCTCAGCCCCGTCAAGGCCGAACCTTTTGGTGCCGACATATTTGACATGCAGGAATTTCTCGAATCCCTCGGCCTCGACCAGCTTGTTCAAAATCGCCTTGCGCCCTTCGCGGGTGAAGGCGATTTCCTTGCCGTAACCCTCAATCCGTTCCTTCAGCCAAGCCGATTGTGCCGGGTCGGAAATATGCATGAATTGCAGGGCAAAGGTGCCGCAATAGGTGCGCTGCAGCAGGGCGACAATCTCTCGCAAGCTCGCCACTTCCAGCCCCAGTACGTTGTCGATGAAAATGGGCCTATCAAGGTCGGCATCGGTGAAGCCATAGGTTTTCGGGTCAAGTTCGGGTTGCGGAATTGGTGGCGTCAGTTTCAACGGGTCAAGGTCGGCCGCCAGATGCCCGCGAATGCGATAAGCGCGGATCAGCATGATGGCCCGAACCGAATCCAGCACCGCTTGCCGCACTTGGCTTTCGCTGAGCGGAACGCCCTTTTCCTCCGCCTTGGCCTTGATCTTGTCGCCCGCCCCCTTGACCGGCTCCGCCCCCCATTGCCCGTCGAGCGCCGAAATCAGCTCGCCATTGGCAGGCACCGGCCAATCGTTACGTGCCCAGGAAGGGCCCGCGGCAGCGGCTTTGGCATCGCGGATGTCGTCGCCCAACGCCCGAAAATACTCGCGCCAAGACGCATCCACAGCATCCGGGTTGTTCGCATAACGCGCCTGCAACTGCGCGATATAAGCCGCATTCTGGCCCTGCAGGAACGATGAGGAATGGAACACTTGGTTCGGGGATTGATCGGTCATGTTAATTTTCGAGTGCCAAAAGCACGCGCTCCTTTGAATATGTTTCTCACTTCCCAATCGCCTTCATCACCGCTTCGCCCAGCCGTGCCGGGCTTTCTGCCACCACAATCCCGGCGGCTTTCATCGCCTCGATCTTGCTTTCCGCATCACCCTTGCCGCCCGAGATGATCGCCCCCGCATGCCCCATCCGCCGACCCGGTGGGGCGGTGCGACCGGCGATAAACCCGGCCACCGGTTTGCTGCGGCCACGCCGCGCTTCGTCGCGCAGAAACTGCGCCGCATCTTCTTCCGCCGAGCCGCCAATCTCGCCGATCATGATGATCGAATGCGTCTCGGGGTCGGCCAGAAACAACTCCAGCGCGTCGATATGTTCGAACCCTTTGATCGGGTCGCCGCCGATGCCGATGCAGGTCGATTGGCCCAGCCCAATCGCCGTGGTCTGCCCGACCGCCTCGTACGTCAGCGTGCCCGACCGCGACACCACCCCGACCGAGCCGCGCTTGTGGATATGCCCCGGCATGATGCCGATCTTGCAAGCGTCCGGCGTGATGACACCGGGACAATTCGGCCCGATCAGGATCGACCCCGACCCTTCCAAAGCCCGCTTCACCTTCATCATATCCAGCACCGGAATGCCTTCGGTGATGCAGACGATCAGCTCCATACGGGCATCAATCGCTTCCAGTATCGCGTCGGCCGCAAACGGCGGTGGCACATAAATCACCGTCGCATTCGCCTGCGTCACCGCCCGCGCTTCCGCCACCGTGTTGAATACCGGCAGCCCGATATGGCTGTCGCCGCCCTTGCCCGGCGTCACCCCGCCGACCATTTTCGTGCCATAAGCCATCGCCTGTTCGGAATGGAACGTGCCTTGCGAGCCGGTGATGCCTTGGCAAATGACGCGGGTGTTTTCGTTGACGAGTACGGGCATATTTGGCTTTCGTTATCTAAGGGCGGCGGAGCGAAGGGCGGAAGCTAGGTTAACCGGGTTTGAAGACGGCATAGGTCAGTTTAGCCGGCGCGGTTCCGGCAAAGCGCAGGGTGAAAATCGTCTTGCCGCTGCCATCCCCAACCGCCCAAGCCCGTTCCGCATCTGCAGATATGGATGCCGGATCCATCGGTCGGGCCAAAGGGAAATTTGCCGCCACTGAAGATTGAACGCGATTTGCCTGACCGGTCCGGGATTCGGCGCTTACGCCACAAAACACCCCTGTCGCCGTAACCGAAAAGCCGACGGCGGGACGCTTGTCATCAACAACGAAGAATCGGAACATGCGGTTGCCGCGCGCTGGCACTTCGACATAATCCGCCGCCCGCAACCGCGTTGGCAACGACGCCGGATCATCGACCCCCGGCAAACAGAAGTTTTCGAACGCGGTGACAAAGGCTTTTGGGGATGATTTGGGAACAATGTTTGCGATGTCGATATTGGCCAACTCATAACCATCAGCTGAGCGCGTATTGGGCATTGCGCAGGCCGATATCATCAATACAACCACAATTCCGGATAGCGATGATACTCGTCTGCGGACGAGCCTCGGAATTTCCGGGCAAAAGTCATTTGTGTTGTTGTTCTTGAGCACCGGCATCTATGCAGCCTTGAATGGGTTGATTGCAGTGACCGAGCCATATTTTTGCCCGTGGTTGAGGTCCTCGGTATAAAGAATCGGAATATCCAGCCGGGTCGCCGCCGCGATGATTGCGCCGTCCCAATAGGAAATCTGATAATGGTGCGAAAGCTCTGCACCTGCCAGAACCATGTCGGAATCGACCGGTGCCGTCGGCATCTGCGCCGCCAATGACAAGAAGCTGACCGCTTCTTCATGGCTCAGCGGCGGCTTTCGTTTTGTCGTCGTCACCGAATAAAATTCCTGCATGACTTGCGCCGAAATAGCCGAGCCCTCACTTGCCAGTAAGCCGAGCGATACTCGCCGCCGGGTTTCGTCGGCGACATCGCCAGAAACGGCATAGACCAGAATGTTGGTGTCCAAAAAACAGTCAGCGGTCATAAAGGTCCTCGCGCTTCCATGTCGCTTTTCCAGGGTTTTCCGATACGATTCGGTCGGACAATTCCAGCAACCTTTGACGGGCTCTGGCAATTTGATCGTCGGCGCTGGCAATACGCGCCAATTCACACCGAACCAACGCATTTACGGTTGTTTTGTTTTTCGCCGCATAGATTCGGACCGCGACCAACACGTCTTCTTCAACGGCTAAGGTAATGTTCTTCATATCGAGCACCTCCAGTTCCACATATTATGTGTAACTGTGTAAAATGCAAGCGACGCTTCGGCAACACGGATTGGATTTGGTTGCAACTCGACCCTCACGAAACAGTCCCCGCTTTGGTCAACAAAGCGTGGATATTGTCGTTGATCATTAGATTGAAACGGTTAACCAATTTGGTATCAAACCCCGCCTTGGCAGCGACGCGGCGCAGACTTGGCAAAGTGAAATAATTCACATGGTCGGGGTAGCGAAAACCGCACCAGTTCGGGCCTATGAAGCGTCGATTTAGTGAGGCAAAGTTCGGTACGCGGACGAAAATCTTGCCTGCAGGTTTCAACGCTCGATGAGCGCCGAGTAGGGCGGGCAGGACCGCTTCTTCATGCTCCAGATAGGAATGCATGAGGATACCATCAAAGAAATTCTCGTCAAACTGCCAGATGCCCTCGGCCCCCGGCGCGTGCAGGCAATAGCCACCCAGTGCCCGCATATTTGCGTCGGCTTGCTCGTACAGGTTTTGCGACAATTCAATGCCAAAGGGAATGATTGGCGCTTTCAGCCGATGCCCGCGACCACAGCCAATATCCAGAACTTTGCCAGCGCCAAACATCCGCGCAAATCGTTCATTGTGGTCCTGACGAAATTTCTTTGTCCATTTCATTACCGACCGGCTGGCCGAGCGCAGCTTTGGCGACCGCTTCTGTCGCACTTCATTCAAGTCGGCAGAAGTCTTTTCCCAAGCGAAATCTTGCACCAGCGCCGAATACCCCGGCGGGTTGCGCAAGTAGACAAACCCGCAGGCGGCGCATTCGGCGACTTGCCACGAGGATGGGGAATAGTCGGGCAATGGCTTGGCATCGGCAGACTCACAGGCCGGGCATGAACGAAGGTCGCTCATGCGGTGCGCCATTCTGACTGTGTATCATTCCGCGATACAAAACTTTTGACTAATGTATCATGGCGTGATACAGGCTTAGGATGATTGTTTCCGTGCGTGATAAGCGGGTGACGGAAATCGCGCAGGGACGCGTTCCTAAACGGTTCCCTGCGAATATAGTTCAGGCCGCCGAACGCAGAATAAGGGCGCTGATCGTCGCCCGTAAGTTGGAAGACTTGCGTATCCCTGCGGGGCATCGGCTCGAGGCGCTGAAAGGAGACCGAAATGGCCAGCACTCGATTCGTGTCAATGAACAATGGCGCATTTGTTTTCGGTGGCTGGAAAATGGAGCGCATGACGTAGAACTTGTGGACTATCATTGAGGTGACATGATGGAAATTCGCTTTGCCCGACCTATTCACCCCGGCGAAATGCTGCGGGAAGAATTTATGGTGCCGCTTAAGCTTACAGCCGGTAAAATTGCCCGCGCTATCGGCGTTCCTCGCACGCGGATTGAACGGCTGGCGCGCGAAGAAACGGCGCTGACGACGGACACGGCGTTCCGGTTGGCGCGATATTTCCAGATGTCGGAAGGGTTCTGGATTGGGTTGCAGACAGAGTATGAACTGGATTGTCTCTATGCCGATCTGAAAAAACGTGCCGAAGTCGATGCCATCGGCCCGCTGGAACGGCCCGATCTCAGCCCCGAACTTGGAGACAAAGCGGCGTGAGGCAGGGTCGAAAGGCAACCTTCCCTGCGACACAGCGACGCCTTGGCAAATGACGTAGGTGGTTTCGTTGACAAGCACGAGTGTGGCCTACCTTTCTACTAGAGGGACTATGAGGCGGACGACAAATCCTTCGTCATCGCTGCCTGATGTGTCCTTGAGTATAATTGTGGACAATTGATATGAAACGAACGTCGTCCACATTCTTTCTCGCTTCCCACTGTTCATAATATCTAGGCTTGGCTTACCAAGTCGAAGTAGCTTAGTCAGTTCGGTTATGAACGCTTCCGCGCTACCACCCTGCATGCCTAGCTGGCACAGGGCTGCTTTTTTGGTGCCAATTGTCGCTTGGTCCTCGTCAGGAACGAGTGTTTCAGCCAAATAAAGAAGAAGCAGTTCACCGTCACCGTCATCGGACGCGCTCCCGTAGATCCTCCAGTGAGGAGGCTCAAGAATCATTTTATCGAAACTTGAATCCAATCCCACAGGGATTTCCTCGAAGTTTCTTTGTTCAGCAATATTGACGGCGTCACCCTGTGAAGGCAGGTTTTCAATGCAAATCTTGACGAAGTCATTTGCTGGCGACTGCGCGTTGGCAGTAGCGCTAGCCGAGGATAGGGCTCCCAAAACAAGTGCTCCGAAAAGTTGCGCAAGATGCACCGTGTTATCCCCTCACCTCTTCCACAATCTTCTCCGCTGCATCGCCCAAGTCATCCGCCGCAATCACCGCCAGCCCGCTTTCATTCAAAATCTTCTTCCCCAACGCCACATTCGTCCCCTCCAGCCGCACCACCAGCGGCACTTTCAGGCCAACGTCCTTCACCGCTGCAATC
>JANMOK010000143.1:0-1983 GCA_031369165.1 Paracoccaceae bacterium | reverse complement strand
GTGATGACCGGCCCGCTGCTGCGCCGCATCCTGCCCCGCATGGGCCACGTCATCCCCAAAGGCATCGACGCCTAGGCACCCTTCCACTCCCACCCCACCGTAAAAGCCCCAAGCGCATCCACAACGCCTTGATCCTCGCAATCTCCAGTCTTCACCAAAACCGCCACCAACCCGCGCTTTTTATCCTCAAACACATGATCCACCTGCGCGTGCAGCCCGCCCGCATACAAAGCCTGCCCAAACACCCGGCCAATCGCCGATTTGCGCAACTCGTTCTTCAAGATCTTGCCCACCGCCGTTTTCGGCAATTCGCCGACAATCTCCACATATTTCGGCACCGCCGCCCGTTCCCCCACATGCTCGACGGCGAATTCCAGCAACTCATCCGAGGTGGCAACCGCCCCCCTCACCAATTCCACATAGGCGCAGGGCATCTCACCCGCCTCCGCATCCGGCTGGCCAATCGCCCCCACCATCGCCACTGCCGGGTGTTTGGCCAAAGCCTCCTCGATCATCGCCGGGTCGATATTATGGCCGCCACGAATGATCAGATCCTTGGCCCGCCCGGTGATCCAGATATAGCCGTCCCTATCAATCCGCCCCAGATCGCCCGAACGCAGGTAAACACCGCCCGCATACAGACCCTTGTTCTTGTCCTCTTCGGTATAAGTCATCCCCGGCGACACCCCGGGGCTGGAGATGCAGATTTCCCCCACTTCATCGACGCCGCATTCCTTCAAGATCGAGCCATCGGTTGAACAATGCAGAATCCGCACTTCGGTATAGGGAAACGGAATCCCCACCGAGCCGATCTTGTTTTCGCCCATCGGCGGGTTGATCGACACCAGACAGGTCGCCTCGGTCATGCCGTAGCCTTCGAGAATCTTGATCCCGGTGGCCGTCTCAAAGCGATTGAACAGTTCCACCGCCAAAGGGGCCGACCCGCTCAGCGCATATTGCAGCGTCGAAACATCGGCATCGACCTTGTTTTGCATCAGCTTTGAAATCGCCGCAGGCACGGTGATGATGAACGTCACTTTCCAGCGCTCGACCAGCTTCCAGAAATTCTCGTACACCCCTTCACCGCGATAGCCCTGCGGCGTCGGCATCACCATATGCGAGCCCGCCGCGATGCAATTCATCAGCACCGGATAGGCGGCAAAAACATGGAACATCGGCAAAGGGCAGATCATCACTGTCTTTTCATTGAACAACACGTCATGACCGCACCAGCCGTTGTAAATAATCCCCGATGCCCGGTGTCGCGCCACCTTTGGCATCCCGGTGGTGCCACCGGTATGGAAATAGGCGCAGAAGCGGTCCTCGCGGCTTTCCTTGAATTCCAGCGACGTCTTCTCTTTCGCGAGCTCCGCGTTGAAATCCAATACTTTAGCCGCATGTGTTCGGGCGAATTTCGGCCGAATCAACGGCACAATCCAGCTGAGTGGCGGGTGCATGTAGCGTTTAAGATCAACTTCCAGCACGGTTTTGATATTCGGCGCCAAGGCAATCGCTTCATCCACACGTTGCGGCAGGTCGGTCTTGGGAAATGCCCGCAAGGTCACCAAAACCTTGGCATTGGTCTCGCGCAAGATCGAGGCAATCTGCTCGGCTTCGAGCAGCGGATTGACCGGGTTGACAATCCCCGCGGTGCAGCCGCCCAGAAAGGTCAACACCGCTTCGTTGCAGTTGGGCAAAAGGTAGGCGACCGCATCCCTTTCCCCCACGCCCAGGCGGCGCAGCATGTTCGCAACCTGCGCCACTTTCCCCTGCAATTGCCGCCAGGTCAGCGTTTCCGCCGGGTCCTTGACGCCCGATCGCAACTGAAAACTCAAGGCATTGTTGTCGGGAAACTTCTCCGCCGTTTCGCTGAGCAAGCCAAACACCGTGCGCGCCGTGATCCGCTGCAGCCACGGCATTTCCGCTTCAAACCCCAATTTGTCAGCAAGGTTGGAAAATGGGCGCATGGCGGGGCCTCCGGGT
>JANMOK010000142.1:0-1814 GCA_031369165.1 Paracoccaceae bacterium | reverse complement strand
AAAAACCTCGACCCCAAACGCACGCTCGTGATCGTTGCCTCCAAAACCTTCACCACCATCGAGACCCTGACCAACGCCGCCACCGCCAAACGCTGGTTAGGTGCCGCAATCGGCCTCGATACCGGCGCACATTTCGCCGCTCTTTCCACCGCGCTGGAAAAAACCAGCGCCTTTGGCATCGACCCAAGTCGAGTTTTCGGGTTCGAAGATTGGGTCGGTGGCCGTTACTCCGTTTGGGGTCCCATCGGCCTTTCCCTCATGCTCGCCATCGGCCCCGACAATTTCGACGCCTTCCTGCAGGGCGGCCACGAGATGGACCGCCATTTCCAGACCGCCCCATTCGCGCAGAACCTGCCGGTCCTGCTCGGCCTCATCGGCATCTGGCACAACAATATCTGCGGCTATGCCACCCGTGCCGTGTTGCCCTATGACCAGCGATTACTTCGCCTGCCCGCCTATCTGCAACAGCTCGACATGGAATCAAATGGCAAGCGCGTGTCGATAGACGGCAAGGCATTGGAGCAATCCAGCGGTCCGGTTGTCTGGGGCGAGCCCGGCACCAACGGCCAGCATGCGTTCTATCAACTGATCCACCAAGGCACGTCGGTGATCCCCTGCGAATTCATTGTTGGGGCAAACAGCCATGAGCCGGATTTGCAGGTGCATCAAAACCTGCTCTTGTCCAACTGCCTTGCGCAATCCGAAGCCTTAATGAAAGGGCGAAGTTTCGATGAGGCCCGCGCCATCGTCATCACCAAAAAAATCAAAGGCGACCCGGACGCCCAAGCCAACCACCGCGTTTTCCCCGGCAATCGGCCCTCAACCACGCTCCTGTACAAGAAACTCGACCCGCGCACCTTTGGCCGCATCATCGCGTTGTATGAGCACCGCGTGTTTGTCGAAGGCTGCATCTGGGGCATCAATTCATTTGACCAATGGGGTGTAGAGCTGGGCAAGGAACTCGCCACCGCCATCCAACCGTTGATCGAAAGCGGCGCGGGATTTGAAAGCAAAGACCCGTCTACGGCAGGCCTGCTCCGCACCATCGCTGCCCTGCGTTAATGGATTTCACCTACGACCCGCCTTCCGGGCCACTTCGCGTCATCCATCTCGACGATGACCTCTTGGTCCTCGACAAACCCTCGGGACTGCTCTCGGTCCCCGGCAAACCCGAAGGTCACCGCGACTGCCTGCAAAGCCGCGCCAAGGCCGCATACCCGCAATCGCTGCTGGTCCACCGCCTCGACCTCGACACCTCGGGCATCATCGTTTTCGCCATGAACCCCAAAGCGCAACGCCACCTCGGACTGCAATTCGAACGCCGCCAAACCGCCAAAACCTACATCGCCCGCGTCTGGGGCCAGGTGCAGGGCGACAGCGGCACCATCGACCTGCCCATCGACATCGACTGGCCCAACCGGCCTTTGCACCATGTGTCGTACGAAACCGGCAGGCCCGCGCAGACCGATTGGCGCGTTCTGGCCCGCGATGCTAATTCCACCTGCATGGAACTGACGCCGTTCACCGGCCGCAGCCACCAGTTGCGTGTGCATATGCTGGAGCTGGGGCACCCGATAATGGGGGATCGGCTGTATGCAAAGGGTGAGGCGCTGGCGGCGGCGGAGCGGTTGCAATTGCATGCGGCATCACTGGAAATTTTCCACCCGACGGGCGGTGAACGGGTCAGATTCGAAAGTCCCGCCCCGTTCTAATCCTATTCCGGTTGGGCCAAATATCCCGGGGGTCCAAGGGGGCAGCGCCCCCCTTGACGCGTCACAACCAAGCCGCCCCCCTGACCCCTGACGAATCCCCAT
>JANMOK010000088.1:0-8591 GCA_031369165.1 Paracoccaceae bacterium | reverse complement strand
TTCGAGGTCGAAATTGGTGCGCTGCTCCAGCCGCTGGGTTTCCAGCAATTTGCCTTCCTTGATCAGTTGGTCGAGGCGGATTTGCAGGTCGGATTTGATCAATTTCATCGCCTGTTGCAGGGTCGGGCGCGGGGTGACGTAGTGGCTGTTGGCGTAGAGGCGCACCTTTTCCAGCTTGTCGGTGGTGGTGCCGAGCAGGGTGTCGAATTCGCTGATCGATTCCAGTTCGTCGCCGAAAAAGGAAAACCGCCAAGCGCGGTCTTCAAGATGCGCGGGCCAGATTTCGAGTGAGTCACCGCGGACGCGGAATGAGCCGCGTTCGAACGAGGAATCGTTGCGGCGGTATTGTTGAGCGACGAGGTCGGCCATGACTTTGCGCTGGTCGTAAGAGTTGCCGACGATCAAATCTTGCGTCATCGCGCCGTAGGTTTCGACCGAGCCGATGCCGTAGATGCAGGAGACCGAGGCGACGATGATGACGTCATCGCGTTCGAGCAAAGCCCTTGTGGCCGAGTGGCGCATGCGGTCGATCTGGTCGTTGATCTGGGATTCCTTCTCGATATAGGTGTCGGACCTCGGCACATAGGCCTCGGGCATGTAATAGTCGTAGAACGAGACGAAATATTCGACGGCATTGTCGGGGAAGAAGGCTTTGAATTCGCCGTAAAGCTGGGCGGCGAGGGTTTTGTTGGGGGCCAGGATGATGGCCGGGCGTTGGGTTTCCTCAATGACTCTGGCCATGGTAAAGGTCTTGCCGGTGCCGGTGGCGCCGAGCAGCACCTGATTTTGTTCGCCTGAAAGGATCCCTTCGACAAGGTCTTTGATCGCGGTTGGTTGGTCACCGGCGGCGGTGAATTCGGATTGCAGGCGAAAGGCGCGGCCGCCTTCGAGTTTGGGCCGAGTCAACGCTATGTGGCGCGGCGAGAGATCGGTGGAATCGTTGTTGTGCGGCATTAGGGATTCTCCCTTGGGCGGGATAGTATGGTCACGGTTTGTTCTGGGGACAAGGGGTTGGGGGTAAACCTTCGCTGCCCGCTGGCGGCAATTAAGCAAAACGGGCGTCTGATGCGATGATGGACAGGACGGAAATCGACCTCGCTGCAACCGAAGCTGTTCGGCGGGGGCGACAGTCCTGCGTTACGCATGCCCCCAACCACTCGTTACCCGTGTGTCCATTCTGAACGGAACCATAGCTGTGAGGACAAGCACTGTTTCTGCCTTTACGGGACCGCAGGCCCGATAGTCGCAGCAAAAAATTCCTTGGTAAGCTGGTTTATTTGTTGGTGCGCTTTGACAATTCCAAGCGGGCCTGATTGCCCAAGCCAGCCGACCGCAGGTTGGATGGCTGGAATATCGGTGAAATCGATGTGGAAAAGACCATACAATTGCACAAGTTGGCCATGCTCGCTGTTGGATAGAGCCTCGTTTATCGTCTGGGCCTGCGCTTCAATCTCATCTTCAGGCCACCCTCCTGATGCCGCGCGTTCAAGGCGCTGATCTTCCTTCGGGCGACTGATCCACAGGGCCGGTTGTCGCAATCCGATTGCCGCTACCTCAATGGGAACCGGCGCATCCATCATGAGGCACGCGCCAATACGGGTATCCATGGCGCAGGCTTGCGCCGTAACTATCGCGCCCAGCGACATGCCCATGACGCCCACATGGTCAAGGTCAAGCAGACCGTGCAGAATATGCGCCGGGTCAGAATTGAGCTGCGCCAATCGATCAAGAACAAGCGGCACATCCTTGGCAAAATAGGGCACGATACTGCGTTCGGGTGCCAGCTCTTCGTCAAATCCGGTTGGTAGTGCCTGACGGTTTGCAAGATATGACGGCGCGATAAGCGACGCGGCCTCTTCACGCGTCAAACCTACAATGATCAGGTGATCCGGCATAACGGTCGCGGCTACCGCACCGGGTTGGTTCAGGGTTACGACGATGTAACCCTGCGCTGCCAGTTCCGTCGTCTGGAAACTGCCCATCTGCATGTAGCCTGTCACGCCGGGCAAGTAGATGATCACTGGGAGAGGCCCACCCACAAAAGGTGCCGCTGTGTCTGTCCAAGGCGCAGCGAGGGTCCCGATCTGCCCAAGCACGATGCGAGACGTCCAGCCGTGACTGTTGGCGATCGCATCAACCACCGGCCCCGCATCGGGCACATAGGATGCAAATGTTCCGGGTGCCTTTGCCGGGTAAAGCATCTGGAACGGAACGATGCGCTGCACCGCTCCGGAAAACAGGTCGGGTCGCGATGTGTCGACAGCTACGGCATTGACACTGCCGAGCAAGGCCCAGCTCTTGGGCGGTAGCGCCTGCATTGGTATTCCGAAACGGCTGCTTATGAGGAAAATGATAATGATCACCACGATCAAAAGAATGAAACCCACCAGAGCGGACCTCATGTCGTCGTTCCGATGAAATGCCGTGAACCAGTTTGCTGTTCACGAGACAACAGATGCGCGCTCTTGCAGAACACTTTGAGTCCGCCGAGGGGCAGATTGAGTCTGGGTAAAGTGTAATCAGCCATTTTTGGAACCCCGCAATGTTTTCGGGCCCCAAATGGTGACAATGCCGACGACCACAGGCAACAGGATCACAAAGGACATGCGCGGGTCGTAGAACGATCCGTTAACCGGAAACAGGCTCCAAGTGGTGTTCAGCATGGTGTGAAATACGACAGCCGAGAACACCGATTGACCTGCATTGACGACCAGCCAGACGATGATGACCCGCAACAGCACGGTGCACAGGCTCTGCCAGAATATCCATTCGGCGCTGCGTCCCATCAAAGCATAGGGGATCAGGTGCCACAGCGCCCAGACCACGCCCAAGATCAGCGCCGCCACTAATGCACTGTGGGCACGGCGCAACTGGGGATAAGCGTAGGCCTGCCAGCCAAGCTCCTCGCCGATTGCGCCGATGAAATAAAAGGCGAAAATCAGAAGCATTGCGCCGGCGGCCAAGTGTGGAACCGGCACTTCGGTGCCCGTAAAGCGCAGCACAAAAAAAGCGGCGACCGTGACAAGCGGCATGAACAGGATCGTCACGCCAAGCCAGATTATACCGCCTTTGGTGGCCGAAATCCGCCCTATGTCAAAGGATCGCGCCAATAGTTCCCAAGCGCGTCTGGCACCATGCTCAAAATACACCAGCGTTATCGCCACCAGCGTCGGCACGATGATCATCACGACAGTGATCGGCAGGGACAGCGGCCCCGGTAACGCTGCGCCCGTCAGCCCCAGCAGATAGAACGGCAATGAAAACACTAGCACCAGGCCGAAATAGCGCCACACGGCCCGACCGACGTGCAGCTTGGGCTTGCTCAGCACATCGCGGCGTGGTGTCGGCCCCGTGGAATCGCTGTTGTGCGGCATCGGGATTCTCCCTTGGGCCGGGTAGTATGATCACGGTTTGTTCCGGGGACAAGGGGGACTCGGTCGCGGGCTTACCTCTCAAACCGCCGATCCGGGATGAACCAGATGGCGGCGACAACGGCAATCAGCCCGAGCGACAGCCATTGGTTGACGAAGGCCAATGGGATGGCGGCGATGTAGCAGGCGAGCGAGATTTTGCCTTTGCGGTCGTTGCCCAGGGCGCGGGCGAAATCGCTGTCGCGGCCGTGGTGGCCGATCAGGCGGGTGACGAGAATGGTGTAGGCGACGGCGCACATCAGCAGGTCGAAGGCGTAAAGCGCGATGGGCAGCGGGGCGAAGTGGTTTTCACCCATGAAGGCGGTGGCGAAGGGCATCAGCGACAGCCAGAACAGCAGGTGCAGGTTGGCCCACAGGACCGTGCCATTGATCTGTTTCACCGCTTGGAACATGTGGTGGTGGTTGTTCCAGTAGATGCCGACGTAGGTGAAACTGAGGATATAGGACAGGAACACCGGCCAGAGCGGGATGAGGGCGTCCCAATCGGTGCCATGCGGCACTTTCAGCTCCAGCACCATGATGGTGATGATGATGGCGATGACGCCGTCGGAAAATGCTTCGATGCGGGATTTGCCCATGACCGTCTCCATTTAGATATCTTAAGGTTGTGTTAATTTCTAGTCAACACAACCTTAACGTGTTTTTTGCTTGCGCTTTGGCGAGAATCATATTACGGATGATCGGGCAAGCAGCAAGATGGCCGCCAGCCGGGTGCAGAACCACCCACCCCACCCCTCGCACCCAGTGCCCGGCTGGCGACCCTCGCCTTGCATCCCCCGCCAAATCGAGGCTCTTGTCATCGCAGGTCGCTTTGGCGATAAGCGAATTGTTGGGCGAGGAGTGTATTCATGCTGGCAAAAATCTATCAACCGGCGCGTGCGGCCACGCAATCGGGCCAAGCAAAATCCACGGGTTGGGTGTTGGAATATGCCCAAGATTCAATGCGTTCGGTCGACCCGTTGATGGGATGGACGTCGTCGGGCGACATGAATTCGCAGGTGAAGTTGAGCTTTGCTTCGCAAGAAGAAGCGGTGGCATATGCGCAAAAACGCGGCATTGCGTTTCAAGTGGAGCAGCCGCAAAAGCGCAAGCAGGTGATCCGCCCCGGTGGCTATGGCGATAATTTCGCCTTTGCGCGCCGGGGTGTTTGGACGCACTGATTCTGTCAGACTTGCAGCGCCGGACGATTCTTTGACATTTTGGCGCTGGCGTGCGGGAAATCTGGAACTGCGCCGAAGATCACGGCACCTGCCCATTTCGTCACGATGTTTTTCTTTTTCGCAACAGTAGAACTGATTTGCGATGTGCTGGTCCCTGCAATGGGTGGTGGTGGCATGGCCTTCCGGAATGCGTTGCAAACTGTATAGCCGACATTCGGCTTGATTGACCTCCCGGAACTTGCTTGGCGTCGAAACAATTGCGCGGGGCCGCGCGATGACATATCTGACGACCCCAACGACCCCGTAGCTCAACGGGATAGAGCAGCCGCCTTCTAAGCGGCAGGCTGAGGGTTCGAGTCCTTCCGGGGTCGCCACGTTCAAAACGGTTCCATTTCCGCCCTTCCCGTGCTAGATGTTGAATCGCCATTCAACATCATTCGGGGTGAGCGCGATGAACATGCCGTGGGCCGAGCGGGATATTTCTGTTCCAAAAGAGTGGGATCGTCGCGGGTTGCCGGGCTGGTGTTATCATTCGGCGGAATTCCTGAAGCTGGAAAAGAAGCACATGTTCATGACGCATTGGCAGATTGTCTGCCATGTGTCGGACGTGGCCAACGCCGGGGATTATCACACGCTGGATGTGATCGGCGAACGGGCGGTTGTGGTGCGCGGTGAAGATGGAGCTTTGCGCGCCTTTCGCAACATGTGCCGCCATCGTGGCAGCCGGGTAGTGCCCGACGAGGTCGGCACGTGCAAGGGGGCGCTGGTGTGCCCGTTTCATGGTTGGGTTTACAATCTGGATGGCAGCTTGCGCGGGCCGGCGCGCCCGAAGGCGTTCCCGGACTTTGACCGCAAGACAATGGGGTTGCGGCCTTTGGAACTGGAGGTCTGGCAAGGGTTTGTTTTGGTGCGCTTCAAACCGGGGCCGCAGCCGTCGGTCGCCGAGTTGATGCGTCCGTTTGAGGAAGAGGCGGCAGTTTATGGATCGGCGGCGATGGTGCCGACCAGAGGGATGGAGGCAGATGTTTCGCCGGTGAACTGGAAGGCGGTCAGGGACGTCGACAATGAGGGTTATCATGTGGCGATGGCGCATCCGGCTTTGCAGGATTTGTACGGTTCAGGGTATTATGACGAGCCGCTGGTCAACGGGGTGAACCGCTCGCATGGCGCTTATAACGCCGGGCGCGGGCGGCGCTGGTCGGTGAAGGCCTATCGCAAGATCGCACCCGCCGCGTCGCATTTGCCGGAACATCAGCGCAATGCCTGGGTCTATTTCGGCATGTTCCCCAATTCGGTGTTCGTATTCATGCCAGAGACGGTGCAGTTTTATCAGGAATTCCCGATCAGTGTGAATGAGACCGTCATTCGAGGGGCGACGTATCGGCATGTGGAGGAGACACGGGCGCAACGGGCGGCAAGATATTTGCGGCAGAGAATTGAGCGGGATACGACGGCGGAAGACGTGCGGCTGACGATTTGGTCCAATGAAGCCCTGGAATCGGATGATTTCGAAGGGTTCTATCTGTCGGATCTGGAATACGGCCTGAAGGCGCATCACGACAATATCCGGCGGTTGATCCCGGTGGCGACAATGCAAAAGCGGCCGCATGAAGAGGCGTTGGCGGTGTTGAATGACCAGATGCTGGAACAGAAAACCTAGATGGCGGTCTGCCGAATGTTCCGTAATGGTTTCTAAACCAATTGCGACGATACATTTGGTATAATCGCAGTAAGGAAAAGTTTTCTCGAAAACTTTTCAGACCTAAAATTTTTCGAGAAAAATTTTCCTTAAGAGGTGTCGGTCGGGAAATGACTTGTCGATTTCTGGTACAATAGACTGATTTCGTTGAGTGTTTGTCAACAGGTAAGACAGTGCGAACCAATGTGCACCACACCGAACGCTGGTTCACAAAGCACAACACATCGCCCCAACTCTTGCCTGCTTTGCAACGGCAAACAATAATGAGACCTAAGCCAGTTTTACGCCTTCGCGTGCCAGGTCATCCATCGTCAGGCGGATGCCTTTTTCCAGGGCTTCCGCCAATTCGTCGATTTGCGAGCGGGTGATGATCAGCGGCGGGGACAGCACGCATTGGTTGTCGAGCGGGCGCAAAAGCAGGCCATTTTCCTGGCAATGCGCGTCGATGCGAAGGCCAATGGCGGTGTCACGCTCGGTTGGAACGGGCGACGTGTGATCGGTCAGACATTCGACACAGGCCATCAGGCCCATGCCGCGCACTTCGGCAACCAAAGGCAGGTCTTCCAATTCGCGCAGGCGCTTTTGGAAATACGGGGCGATGTCGCGAACGTGGTCGAGCAATCCTTCCTCAAGGATATCCAGATTGGTATTGGCCACCGCACAGCCAATCGGATGGCTGGTATAGGTTAGCCCATGTACGAACATCGCGTGTTTGTTGGTGCTGTTGCGCAAAGTTTCAAACAATGCCGCCGACATGGCGACGCCACCAAGCGGGAAGTAGCCGGAGGTGACGCCTTTGGCGAAGGTGATGAGGTCGGGCTGGATGCCGAAAACCTTTTCCGAGGCAAAAACCTGGCCGAGGCGACCAAAGGCGGTGACGACTTCATCGGCGATAAACAGAATGTCATGCGCACGGCACACTGCTTGCATGGCGGGCAAATAACCCGGTGGCGGCACGATCACCCCGCCCGACCCCATGACCGGTTCAGCAATGAAGGCGGCGATGGTTTCGGCACCTTCGCGGGCGATCAGGGCCGCAAATTCCGCGACCAGCGCCGCTGTAAAATCGCCGAGAGTTTGCCCGGGCGGCCGACGAAATGGGTCGGGATTGCTCAGTTTGAGGACTGCCGGGGCGGTATCTTGCCAATCGGAATACACCGGGCGCCCGTTGAGGGAGGCGGTCAGGAAGGTGCTGCCGTGATAGGCATTGCCGCGCGAGACAATCTTTTTCTTTTGCGGGCGTTCCAGAACGTTGTTGTAAAATTGAGCAAAGCGTATGGCCGTTTCAACCGCCGACGAACCGCCTGTCGTAAAAAACATATGACGCAAATCGCCCGGAGCATAGTTGGCCAGCCTTTCAGCAAAACGCGTGGCCGGATTGTTTTCGGTATACCACGGCGAATTATAGGACAGCGCCATGGCTTGGTCGCGCATCGCATTGGCCAGACGTTCGTTGCGATGGCCGGCATTGACGCACCACATGCCTGCCGGACCGTCGATAAGGCGGCGCCCCTGCGCATCACGCACATGGATGCCCTCGCCGCTTTCGATGACGCCACGATGTTCCTGCCCAATAGTCGCCGCCGTCGGCCAAGGCTGGACCAAGTGCTGTTCGGCGTTGCCGATGTGCAGGGCAGGTTCAAGGGCAGGCATCAAAGTCTCCAAGACAGTAATCTGTGTAGACCAACAACTTTCCAAACTATTGGAATTGTTTGCTTTAGGGCAGCCACATTGAATGGCCGTTCAACTGTTTGCCAGAGATTTAACTTGATTTCAAGCCAGGTATGACAACAATTGTTGAAGCTGCGCTGGAACCGGAGGCAAATCCGGGACGCCGGAGGGAAATTGGCCATTGCAAAGGACAGCGACCGAGAAACGGCCGCGAAATGGGGCTTGCCGCGCAGCGGTGCAGGGCGCGGCATGTTGTTGGTCTCCGCACCGTTGCTCTATGCAATTCTGCTATTGGCTGGGCCGTTGTTTGTTGTCGTGCTGTATTCGTTTTGGACGCAGGATTATCTGACAATCGACCGGTCGTTCACGCTCGAAAACTATCGCCAAGCGTTTACCGAACCGATTTACCGCGATCTGCTGTTCCGCTCTTTGTTCGTGTCGGTCACGGTCAGCCTGATCATCGTGACGCTGGCATACCCGGTGGCTTATTTCATTTCGTTTTATGGCGGCGACAGAAAAGGGTTCTGGCTGTTTGTCATCACCCTGCCGTTTTGGGCCAGCTACCTTTTGCGCATCATGTCGTGGAAAGTGATCCTTGGTTATGAAGGGGTGCTGAACACGGCGTTGCAA